>JAFUYP010000053.1 GCA_017470535.1 Ruminococcus sp.
AACACCGCACGACCACCGGCTCACGCCTTTGTGTGCCATCTGCTTGCCGGATTTCCGTCATAATACCCAATTTTACCTTGTCTTACGCCAGTAAAACTGCGGCAAAAATGGGCATTCTGACGAAAATTCGGACGGCGCATTTGACACACAATGGTCGTGCGGTGTTGCCTAAAACAAAAACCGAGGGCTTTTGAAAGTCCTCGGTATTTTTTATAACATCTTAGCTCTTAGCTCCTCGCCGGTCAGCGATGAGAGATAAGCAGGCGGTATGTCAAATATCGTCCTGCACCCTGTCATGCCCTCGGAAGACATTCTTGCAATAGCCCTTGCAAAGCATACCAGCACGCTTGCGGTAAATTCCGGGTTCGAGCCGAGCTTTATCGAATACTCTATCATCTGGCTCGTTTCCCTGTTCTCACCGGTAACGCCGCTTCTCATGACAAATCCGCCGTGCGGCATTTTCGTGTGGTCCTTTTCAAACTCCTCCTCCGATATAAAATGCACAGTCGTGTCATATTCATCGAAGTAGTTTTTCATGCCTTTTATTTCCTGCTCTATCTTTGAAATGTCAGCGCCGTCATGCGGCACTACAAAACACTCTCTTGTGTGCTTCTGCCTCGTGGTAAGCTCCGGCTGCGAGCCGCTCCTTACCTCTTCAAGTGCCTTCTCCACCGGGCAGGTGTACTGTATGCCACGCTTGACGCCCTCAATGCGCCTTATAGCGTCAGAATGTCCCTGGCTGACACCCTTGCCCCAGAATGTATAGCTTTTGCCCTGCGGCAGTATGCTCTCGGCATATAAACGGTTAAGCGAAAACAGTCCCGGGTCCCACCCGAGCGAGATAAACGCAAGATTACCGCTCTCACGGCTCGCCCTGTCAACATTTTCAAAATGCTCAGGTATCCGTGCGTGTGTATCAAAGCTGTCTATGACGTTGAACATCTTAGCAAGCTGCGGTGTCTGCTGCGGCAGATCGGTCGCACTTCCTCCGCAGAGGATAAGCACATCCGCCTTGTCCTGTATCATCTTCGCATCACCAATGCTGTATACCGGCACACCCGGCGTGAGTATCTTCACGCTTTCAGGGTCACGCCTTGTGAGTACAGCCACAAGCTCAGTATCGGGGTTCTGCCTTATCGCCAGCTCTACGCCCCTTCCAAGATTTCCGTACCCTGCTATCGCTATCCTTATCTTTTCCATTTGTTTTCGCCTCCGTGGTATGATCATATGATTTTATTGGAAAAATATGCTCCGTCATTTAAAAGAATGTTGCAACTTCCTTTTCAGGCGGTGTCGCCATTGAAACATCAGTCACTTTCAGTACCGGACCCTTGCCCCTGTACAGCTTGTTCTTTTCATATGCTATCGTACCCGTGACCTTTATCCAGTCACGGTTTTTGAGATTTCTGACACCCTTCCATTCTGCCGCCATGCCCATGTACTGTATATCCTCGACACAGCAGGTCATAACGTGCCTGCCGACTGCAAATGTATTCTCCGGGAACTTAGCATCTACTGCGACTATCCCTTTGAACTTCATCTCCTTGCCGACATACTTCTGCGGCTCCTCCATGATGTCCCTGTACCACAGCGCATAGTCGTTGTCATCAAGCGCTATCTTCGGTGCATTCACATCAAACGGCAGCGGGTCTTCGATGTCGTCGTATTTTACTCTGCCGTCAGTGTATTCGTAGGCGATGTTAATGCCCCTGCTCACACCACGGCATATCTTGTGCAGCTCCAGCATATCTATGCTGTCTGAGTATCTGTTGAATATTATAAGCTCTGCCGTTTGCAGCTTGTCTACTACAAGACTTCTGATGTTTGCGTTCATATTCACAAATGTAGAAGCGTCCGCTAAGCATATCTCCTGGTATATACCAAAATCCTCCGGCAAAGCATTGAAAAGCTCGGACAGCTGCCACATACCGTTGTACTCTATAAGCACACGCTGTGCGTCGTTTTCATCGACAAGACGGTTTATGTTCTGCTCGTTGAGATCTGCCGGGTCGTCTATAACTGCGACACTGACGTCCTTTGAGGACATCTTTGATGTATCAAGCTCCTCCTCGCCCTCCTCGCAGAGTATAACAAGAGTGCTTTCACCTGTGTTGAACCGCTGATCCTCAAGCGTCTGCTGGATAAACCTCGTCTTGCCTGCTTCCAAAAAGCCTGTAAACAGGTAAACAGGTATCCTTATCTCGGGTGTACCGGGCATAGCTTACGCCTCCTCAACGCCGAACAGCTCGGCGATAGCCTTTTCATTTATCTTTGAGCCTATTACACAAAGTCTGCCTGTTACGCCGGCAGAGCCGCTCCTTACATCGGGTGTTCCGGGTATATAGTCATAATGTATCCAGCTGCCGTCTGCTGCCGGAACTATACCCTTTGCACGCAGTATAACACCGTATTTTTCTTCATCTTCAAGAGCATTAAGTGCTGCAAGTATCTCTTCCTTTGTGAACTTCTTAGCACTCTCAGCGCCCCAGCTTGTGAATACATCATCAGCATGGTGGTGATGATGATGCTCGTGGTCGTGATCGTGGTCGTGGTCATGATGTTCATGGTCATGTTCATGGTCATGATGATGTTCATGCTCATCGTGGTCATGGTGGTGATGCTCGTGGTCATGCTCATCATGGTCATGGTCGTGATGATGATGTTCATGCTCGTGCTCTTCGCTCTCCTTCTTAGCCTCTTCAAGAAGTGCAGCAAGCTCGTCATCAAGGGTATTCTTCATCGTCATAGCCTCAACGATAGCGCTGCCCGAAAGCTCGTCCCAGTCGGTAGTAACGACGGTCGCCTTGTCATTGAGCGCTTTTAACCTTGCCACGCAGTCATCGAGCTTGTCCTGTGCAAGACCCTTTGTGTGACTGAGTATCAGACAGCTCGCATAGGTTATCTGATTGTTGAAAAACTCACCGAAGTTTTTCTGATACATCTTGCATTTCTTTGCATCTACAACAGTTGTAAAGCCGTCAAGCTCCACGTCCTTCGAGTCAATATTCTGAACAGCTCTTATAACATCGGACAGCTTGCCGACACCCGAAGGCTCTATAAGT
Source organism: Ruminococcus sp. (assembly GCA_017470535.1). Classification (GTDB taxonomy): domain Bacteria; phylum Bacillota; class Clostridia; order Oscillospirales; family Ruminococcaceae; genus NK3A76. The sequence continues at coordinate 3,063 of JAFUYP010000053.1, forward strand.
ATCCTGTCAGGGTGATACTGAGTCAGCACCTGCTCCAAAGCCTTGCCGAAGTCACCCACCAGCGAGCAGCATATACAGCCGGAGTTCATTTCAGTTATCTGAACGCCTGCCTCCTGCAAAAATCCGCCGTCAATGCCTATCTCACCGAATTCATTCTCTATAAGCACTAACTGCTCGTTATTAAAGCCGTCTGCGATGAGCTTTTTGATAAGGGTCGTTTTGCCAGCCCCGAGAAAGCCTGAAAAAATAGTGATCTTTGTCATAAATAACTACTTCCTTTCAAGAATTTATTTTTACAAAAATATATTATACCACTTTTGTCTGCATTAATCAAGTGTTTTTTATGAATGGAAATTGACCTTTAAATAATTTTTTAAAAAAATCTTGACAAGAGGTAAGATATGTGCTATAATATTATAGTCAAAGTGAGCTTTGACATTAATGTGGATCAGTGCGAAAGTCACCCACCTCGCCGAAATGGGGCGTGTAAAAGTACCATTTATATGCAGGAGTGGCGGAATGGCAGACGCGCTGGCTTCAGGTGCCAGTGATCGCAAGGTTGTGTGGGTTCAAGTCCCATCTCCTGCACCAAAAAAGCGAGCTAAGCAAAGCTTAGTCCGCTTTTTTGTATTATTCACTATTCATTATTCATTCTTCATTATTCACTTTTCAGTAAAAACAAATGATTTCCTGCTGTCATCTTTTCCGTTTTCCACTTACAAAAAGCTCGTATTTACGAGCTTTTTTCTTTTGCCCGTTGACTGCTGTCACAGCCGCACTTGAAGGCAAAGAGCAACCGCTATCTTGAACCACCAACGACATCTCAGTTGTTTCATATCTTCGGAAACAAAAACAGCCGGTCACACGACCGGCTGCTGCATTATTATCAGTCCTTTGTTTCTACCTTTTTGATGTCATCTGACTGGTCTATCGTAAGATCAAGTGTCGGGAACATCTCTGTGTCCGGCAGCTGCATATTGAAGCCCTGTGTAGCGTCGATCTTCAGCTTAGCTGTATCCACCTCAAGGTCAAGCACATGACCGCCGAGCTTCTTATCCTCTGAGATAAAGTGCAGATGCCACCCTACTGCGTTAAGATCCTCCATATACTGCGGACAGTAAAGAGCAACTACCGTACCCTCTATATCGTCCCAGCTGAATTCACGCTGATCTGTTGCAAGCGCTTCTGCAAGCGGCTTGTAGGGGAGCTCCTGCTTTAACTCACTGCGTGCGTGCATCTTTTTGAATTTGCCGTCTATCCTTACCATATAAAACTGATTCTTGCCGAGCTTTTCCACCTTTTCATCGAGCAGCTTTTTAACATCGGCAATGCTTGAAATGCCGCTTATATCCTCAGTTTCATCAGCATCAAAGAACGTCACATTTGAAAACGGTATAGTTTCGTCATCGGGTGCTTCCTCGACAGAACCGTCCGAAGTAGCTCTGTAAACATTTCCGTCTACCATTATAAGCTCGCCGTTTACTCCCTCAAATGTACCGATGCCTGTATCGCCTTTCTCTTTGAGGTCCTTAACACTTACGCTTCCGTAATAGTCACCGAGCGTCAGTCCCTGTAAAAGCGATACCTGATAGATTGTTTCTCTGTCAGTGTCTGATGTCACGTCTGTCGCATCAGTCTCGTCGTCTGACAACTCTGTTATCTCAGTTTCGCTTTCAGCTGCGGATGAGCTTCCCTCTGCTGCACTGTCAGCCGTGGAAGAGCTTTCCTCTGCTGCCGATGAGCTTTCCGCCTTTGAAGTCTCGTCTGCCTTGCTGCTTGATGATGAACTGTTACCGCACGATGTGAGCATTGCCAGTGCCAGTGTACACATTATCAGCATTCTTTTTTTCATAATAATTACCTCACATTTCTTGTTTTTAACAATTATTAACAAATTGTATTATACAACAAATCGGGCAACTTGTCAATGATTGATTAATCAATAATACACAAATCAACTATGCGGTTTTTGTACAATATCACCATCAGGCTTCCTTGACCCATTCAAGCAGTCTTTCTCTTGCATCGGGTATATCCTCGCAGTAGATGCTCATGACCTCCTTAACATCTGCACCGTCTGCGAGCTTCTTCACAGTATCGGTACTTGCACCGAACCCTGCACTGCCCTGCGTTGCGATAAGGTGTATCGTTTTGCCGGAGAGATCATTCTGTTCAAGGAATGTCGCCACCGGCATAGGTATATCTCCCCACCACAGCGGATAGATAAGTATTATGTCATCATAGCCGCTTATGTCTATGCTCTCTATCTCCGGGCGTGCAGAGGAGCTTTTTTCATCTCCTGCGACTGAAACAGTATCAGCATAGCTTGACGGGTACTTTTTGCCTGTGAGTGTGATAGCCTTGCTTTCAAGCCCCGTGATGTCGCAGAGCATATCCGACAAAAGCTCATCACTTCCCATAAGCTCACCGTCAGCCTTCAGAAGCGATGCGCCCGATACTGCATCTATGTCCTCTTCAAAGTCGGTATTCCCGACCCTTGTGAAATAGACCACCAGCGCCTTGCCGTCCCAAGCCGCTTTCTCGCCTGTGACCTTTTCATCATAGCTTATCTCGACCATCTTTAAATGCCTGTTCATGTACGGCACAGCCGCAAGCCCTATCGCTAAGCACGCTGCAGCGATAACTGCTGTGAGGATAACGGCTTTCTTCTTTTTCTTAGCCCTGAAAACAAAGTGCATCATGCCGTGTACAGCGCCGAGCGTGAGCACCGACGTTGCAAGATACCTGTGAATATCCACGCTCTGGAAATGCTCGAACCACGGGAATATCGTCCTTGAAACGCCCATGCCGCTGATAACCATGGCGATAATGCTCAAAAGCAAAAGTATCGTTACTATGTCAAAGAATATCCTCTCCGGCTTTTTGTTTCTCAGTACCGCCTTGCGCCACCAGCTTTTCATGATAATATGAGCGATAAGGCATACAAAAAACGCTATCCCCATAAACTCATGGATAAGACTTCCTGTAAATACTATCATCATCTGTGCAAGCAATAGTACATACATAAGTATGTCGATAACGATGCCTGCTGTCTTTTTAAGTTTGTTTTTTTCCATAAATACTCCTTTTAGGCAATACCGCACAAAGATTGTGATACAGATACGCAGTCAGATTTTTCGTTAGATTGCCCAAATTTACCGCAGGAATACTAACGTATTTCAAGGTAAATTTGGGTGATATGACGGAAAATCTGCAAGTATATGTGCCGCAATCTTTGTGCGGTGTTGCCTTTAGCTCGACCTTTTGTGTGAAATGATTATACCATAAATTTGTATTTTTTGCAATAGCATAAAGCTTTTTTCACGTTTGGCTACACATTGAGTGATAGTTGTAGTTAAAGCTACAAAAGCGCAGAAAACTGACTATTGTATTTTTTTATGGGTCGTGTTATTATATAGACACAGCAAAACGAAACACAAAAAGGAGCGGATAAAAATGAAAAGAAAGTCAAACACATTACTCGCAGCGGCAACTACACTTTTACTTGCAGCCGCAGCACTCAGCACATTCACATCATACGCACATACAGCGTAAAAACCCAAACCACCTACACACATTATAATAGATCTCCCCCACCCCCCTGTTTTGTCAACAGGGGGACTTTTTTGTCTTGAGGCAGTTACAGCATTGACACGAAAGCAGTGATATGATATAATGAATGCAAAAGCATTCATTATAAATTATTTCAATGCCCTTGCAGATACGCAAATCAAAGATTTGCTCCCTGCATATCGGGCAATTATATCATAACGCTGCGCTTTTATGATATAATCAGAATAAGACAGAATAAGATCATATAAGAGGTGATAAGTTATGTTCTGCCCCGAATGCGGAAAACGGATAGATGATGCTTCAAATGCCTGCCCCGGATGCGGTCATTCCTTTGAAACAAATGCACCTGTCGTGCAGCCCGTGATACCGGTGATACCCGAACAGCCGCCCGCACAGGTAAGCGGCACAAGCTCTGTCAAGGTGTTCCTGATAACGGTGTTTATCGGTCTTGCAGCGCTCGCAGCATTGATACTTTTCGTAACTCCCGGCTATCTGTTAAATAAGGACAGCGGCGACAGCAGCAGTATCAGCGGTGATGCCGTTTCGTCATCATCAGCAGACAGCAGTGAGCCGGAGACTACTACCACCACAGCACCGCCCGAGACCACTGCAACGACAACCACTGCCGAGACCACCGATACAGTGTCCGAAACGACCACTAAAAAAACAACATCTGAAACTACTGCAACATCAAAGACAACTACTACATCATCAGAAACTACTACTGCAACATCAGAAACTACCACCAAGCCCCAGACGACTACCAAAAAAGAGCAGGTCACCAACGTCACCAAAAAGACTACCAAAAAAGACAGCGGCTCTGATAAAGACAATACTGTAAAGCTGTTCACAGATCAGGAGCTTGCATCGTTTGATGATTTTGACTGGTGCTACGGTCAGGACAGTCTTGTGGCTTTCCCGCCGGAGGACGCACAGATGCTTACCCAGCCTGACGATTATACCGGCTCGTGGAAGGGCTTTATGGTATTTGACCCGACAGAACAGACAGAAGATCAGCTCCGTGAAACGCTGAATGTCAGCATTACATATGATAAGACCGACAGCAAGATAAAAGTAGTCTTAGACCCCTACTATATGCAGGCAGGAAAAACAGGCGGCGGCTTGGATCAGGAGTATGTGGAGGACGATATAGTCTTCAAAGGCAGCACGACCGGATCCGGGGGGATAATGGCAAACAATTCATATGAAGACGCAACGCTTCTTATAAACAGCATCTATGAGATAGACTCACAGCAGTACGCACTGGGGCAGATACAGTTCAATGACGCTTCAGGCGATATGGTATATATCTATTTCGCACTTACAAGAAATAAAGGATAAGGCAACACCGCACGACCGGAGAGGGCAGCTTCTCCGGTCGTTTTTGCGTTTACTCACAAAATAAACAAATTAAACTATACTAAATTTGTATGTAATAAAGAATTATCAATTCACAGCGTTAAAACCTATTGACACGGTAGGTGATATGTGCTAAAATATATATAATTCATACAGGCTAAATAGGAATATATTGGAAAATTTGGAGTGAATATCATGACTAACGACCAGCTAAACGAAGCACTATACACCAAATATATCTCCCCCACCAAAAAGCAGCGTGATGACAGCATAGGCATCGAGATAGAGATGCCGGTATCAGATCTGTCAGGCGGCGCCGTCTGTGAGGAAAAGATAATAGACGCAGCATCTGCTTTCAGAGAGCATTTCAGCTTTGAAGTCACAGGGCGTGACAACGACGGCAATGTAAATTCCATGACAGACCCGGTGACAGGCGATAATCTTTCCTTTGACTGCTCATATTCAAATTTAGAGCTTTCAATGGGCAAGGGGAATGATCTGCACATTATCCACGACAGATTTAAAAAATACTACACATATATCCAGCAAAAGCTCTCACCGCTCGGCTATACGCTTACCGGTATGGGCATAAACCCGGGGTATAATAAGAACCACAACAAGCCCGTTCCCAACGAGCGTTACAGAATGCTTTATCATTATCTTCATTCCTATCAGAGGTATGAAACAGCTGTCAATATGCGCTTTCATGAGCGCCCTGATTTCGGCACGTTCACAAGTGCGTCGCAGGTGCAGCTCGATGTGGCATATGATGAGATTATTGATACTATAAATATATTCGGGCTGTTAGAGCCTTATAAGGCACGGCTTTTTGCAAATTCATATCTTCCTGAATACCCAGAGTATCTGTGTGTGAGAAATATGCTCTGGGAGCGCAGTATGCAGGGCTTCAATCCGCATAATGTCGGAATGTTTCAGGGCAGGCTTTCAAATATCGACGAGCTGCTCGAATATATAAAATCCCAGTCTGTCTACTGCACTATGCGTGACGGCAGGTATATTGATTTCAAGCCTGTGTGCGTGCGTGATTATTTTGAGCTTGACAAGGTAAGCGGCGAATACTATGACGGCACAGACTACCGCAGAATAGATTTTACACCCGAAAGCAGTGACCTTGAGTATCTCAGGACCTTCAAGTTTGAAGACCTCACCTTCCGTGGCACTATCGAATACCGCAGCTCCTGCTGCCAGCCGATAAGTGATGTCATGACGGTCTCAGCTTTCCATACAGGTCTTGCAGGCAAGCTCTCAGAGCTTAAAGAGCTGCTTGAAAATGATAATGTGTTATACACTCACGGTTACAGCGCAGCCGAGCTTCAGGATATGCTCTCAAAGCGCACGCTCCCGGCATTTATTGACAAGAGCGCACTTACCTGTCAGCTCAGAAGGATACTTGACCTTGCAGCAAGCGGTCTGAAAGCAAGGGGCAGAAACGAGGAGCATTATCTTGACGCTTTGTATGAAAGAGCAGAAAAGAACTCAAACCCTGCCCTTGAAATGGTGACAGGGCTTGAAAAAGGCGAAAGCATCAGAAAATATATCGAAAAATACTCGCAGGAATGATCTTTTCTCTACGGGCATCCATGAAAATACACATATCAGCGATATTTTTTAATATTACGAGGTAACAATATATGAAACATACTATATATGACGGCTTTTTCGGTCTTGAACGTGAAACGCTCAGGGTAGACAAAAACAGCCGGCTCGCACAGTCCCCCCACCCGTTCGGAGATAATGAAATCATCACCAGAGATTTCTGCGAAAACCAGATAGAGCTTATAACCCCTGTGTGCAGCAGCATAGACGAAGTAATGGATAAGCTGTCACAGCTTGATAAAGAAGTCAGAGATGAGCTTTCAAAAAACGGTGAACGTATATGGCTCTACTCAAATCCGCCGTACTTTAAATCTGAGGACGAGATACCGGTCGCAGATTTCAAAGGCGAGTATTCCGGCAAGCGCAGCTACCGTGAGCAGCTGCAGCGCAGGTACGGCAAACGCCTTATGCTCTTTTCAGGGATACATTTTAACTTCTCTTTCTCTGATGAATACTTGAAGTCTATATCAGACTGTACAGATTTTCGTACATTTAAAAATAGCTTCTATATGCGCCTGTATAAGCAGCTTAGTATCCACAGCTGGCTGCCGCTGCTGCTGACAGCATCGAGCCATATCTGCGAACGCTCACTGTATAAAGACGGCGACAGCGGCGTGCTTGCAACTCCATACGCATCTATACGAAGCGGCAAAGAGGGCTACTGGAACGAGTTTATCCCCGTCCTTGACCATACCGATATAGACAGCTTTATAGCAAGTATACAGAACTATGTCGATAAGGGCGCACTATTCTCGGCAAGCGAGCTTTACCTGCCTGTAAGATTAAAGCCCGTCGGTGTCAATTCACTTGACAGCTTTAAAAACGGCATCAGCCACATAGAGCTCAGAATGTTTGACTTAAACCCGTTCACTCCGCTCGGCATTGATGAGAGAGATCTTCGCTTCACTCATCTGCTGATAATGTATCTGTCCCAAAAAGAGGACTTTGATTATACAGAGGATATGCAGCGCCGGGCACTTGCAGAGCATCAGAGCGCTGCACTTTACGACCTGTCGGAAGTTATGATAGGCAATACACCTATCATAGAGAAGGCAAAGGAGATAATAAACAGCATGAGAGCTTTCTTTGCAAAAGATGAAAACGCACAGAAGGTACTTGACCATGCAGAAAGCAGGCTTGATAACAGGCTTTGTGAAAAAGAGATAAATATATACTGATACAAAAAAGGAGGGGGCAGAAAATGTGTGAACTCCTCGGGTTCTGCTCTGCCAGACCCGAAAACATAAAAGACCAGCTGAGGGAATTCTACTCCCACAGCGAACAGCACAGACACGGCTGGGGCATAATGTACCCGGGGCTGTGTGAAAAGGGCGCAGACAAGGCAAACGACAGCGAAAAGCTGAAAAAGATACTTCAAAGCCTTGAACCGCAGTCGGTGCTGCTCGGGCATATACGCTTTGCAACAGTAGGCTCGGTCAAAACAGTCAACTGTCACCCGTTCACAGCCCGTGACAACACCGGACGTGAGTGGACTCTCATACATAACGGCACTATCTATTCAGGCAGCCAGCTTATGGAGTTTCTGAGCCGTCAGTCGGGCGATACCGATTCGGAGCGGCTGTTTTTGCACCTTTTAAAGAAGCTAGACTTGGCACAGCAAAACGGCGCACTTGACGAGCGTGGCAGATTTGAACTGATAGACGCACTTGTCCGTGAGATGTCGCCGAGAAATAAGCTCAACCTTATGATATATGACGGCGAGATAATGTATATCCATAAGAACATGAGCGACACGATGAAGTATAAAAAGACCCCGTTCGGATATTTGTTTTCGACTGCCGCACTTGATAACGGCGAGTGGAAAAGCGTTCCCACCGCACAGCTTTTAGCGTTCAGAGACGGGAAAAAAATATTCACCGGGGAAAAGCATAACGGCGTGTTCATACCCACGCTGCAATATATCAAGGCATCAGATGCCATGAACATTTAAAGGAGAAAAGCAATGGCAAGTTTACTTAAAGTCGAGGACTTAAACGTCACAGTCGGGCAGACAGAGCTTCTGCACGGCATTGATCTTTTAATAGACCAAAACGAAACTCACGTCCTTATGGGACCAAACGGTGCAGGAAAATCCACCTTGGGCTCTGCGATAATGGGCAGCCCGGAGTATACTGTCACAAACGGCAGGATACTCTTTAACGGTGATGATATAACTCATCAGACAGCAGACAAGCGTGCAAAGAAGGGGATATTCCTCTCCTTCCAGACGCCTGTTGAGATACCCGGGATAACAATGACCGAGTTTTTAAGAAACGCCTGCGAACAGGTCAGCGGCAAGCGCATGAAGCTGTGGGATTTCAGAAAAAAGCTCAAAGCCACCATGCAGCTGCTCGAAATGGACGAGGAGTACGCCGAAAGAGAGCTTAACGTAGGCTTCTCCGGCGGCGAAAAGAAAAAAGCAGAGATATTGCAGCTGCTTATGCTCTCACCAAGGCTTGCGATACTTGACGAAACAGATTCAGGTCTTGATGTAGACGCCGTCAGGACAGTGTCAAAGGGAATAGAGGAATTCAGGCGAACCACAGGCGGCTCGCTTTTAGTCATCACCCACAATGTCAAGATACTTGACTCTTTAAGCGTTGACAAAACACATATACTTGTAAGCGGCAGCATAGCCGAAAACGGCGGCAGCGAGCTTGTAGCAGACGTGCTGCAAAACGGATTTGAAAGATTTATAAATAAGGAAAGCTGAAAATGGCAGAGAAGATAAAAGTAGATGACATCGACCGCTCGATGTACGATTTCAGGTATGAGGACAACGTAGAGGATCACCTTACCACAGGTATCTCACCTGAGATGATAGAAGAAATATCCAAAGAGAAAAACGACCCCGACTGGATGAGGGAGCTAAGGCTCAAATGCCTTGACATCTACAACAAGACCCGTATGGTAAACTGGGGTCCGTCAATAAAAGAGCTGAGTGTCGATGAGATAGTAACATACATAAGACAGAAAAACCGTATGAAAGAAAACTGGGATGAAGTGCCCGAAAATATCAAGGAGACTTTCGAGCGCCTGGGCATACCGCAGGCAGAAAGAGAGAGCCTTGCAGGTGTTGGCGCACAGTACGACTCCGAGCTTGTGTATCACAATGTCAGGAAAGAGGTCGCAGAATCGGGTGTTGTGTATACCGACCTTGAAAGTGCTATGCACGATGAGCGCTATAAAGACATGATAAAGTCGCACTTCATGAAGCTCGTTCCCCCGACAGACCATAAGTTTGCAGCACTGCACGGTGCTGTGTGGTCGGGCGGCAGCTTTGTGTATGTGCCGAAGGGCGTTAAGCTCGATATACCGCTTCAATCATATTTCAGATTGAATGCCAAGGGCGCAGGACAGTTTGAGCATACGCTCATTATCCTTGAAGAGGACAGCTACCTGCATTTTATCGAGGGCTGCTCGGCTCCTAAATACTATAAAGCCGGACTGCATGCAGGCTGTGTCGAGCTGTATGTCGCAAAGGGTGCTAAGCTCAGATACTCCACTATCGAGAACTGGTCAAAGAATATGTATAACCTGAACACCAAGCGTGCCTTAGTCGAAGAAAACGGCTCGGTCGAGTGGGTGTCGGGCAGCTTCGGCTCTCATGTGAGCTACCTCTACCCTATGAGCATTTTAAACGGCAGGGGCGCATCGGCAGAGTTTACCGGCATAACCTTTGCAGGCGAGGGTCAGGAGCTTGATACGGGTACAAAGATAATACACAACGCCCCCGATACATCATCATATGTAAATACAAAATCAATAAGCAAGTCAGGCGGTGCAAGCACCTTCAGAAGTGCGATAGTCGTCAAAGAAAACGCTGTTGGCTCCAGATCATCAGTCAACTGCGAGTCGCTGATGCTTGACAGCATCTCACGCTCCGATACAGTGCCTGTCATGGATATACGCACCAAGCACGCTGATGTCGGGCATGAGGCAAGGATAGGAAGGATCAGCAGCGATGCTGTATTCTACCTGATGTCAAGAGGGCTCAGCGAGGAGGAAGCAAAGGCTATGATAGTCAGGGGCTTTGCAGACAATGTTTCAAAGGAGCTGCCGCTTGAATACGCAGTCGAGATGAACAATCTCATAGGTCTTGAAATGAACGGGAGTGCAGGATAAATGGAAAACATAAAACTTAATACCCTGCCCGTGCCGACCTTCCGCTGGCTCGGGGTAAACTTCGCTGACAAGGCTGTGCAGCATATAGACGCTCCCTCCGCTGAAATAGATTTTTCAGACGGCGAGACCGTCAGGATAGATGTCAGGGACAGCACGCATATAAACGCAGATGTCCCCGACAACAGCACAGGCACGCTGATACTTTACTGTGACGCTGACAGCGAGATACGCCTTAGCGGCAGTATAAATGTCGGTGCATACAGTGATGTAAAGATAGTGCAGATCTTTAACGGCGCTGCAAGTACAGTCGGCGGACTGCGCATCAAAGCCGCAGACGGCGCATCTGTCAGACTGGTGCAGCTTTTTATCGGCGGCGGACAGAACATAAGCGAAACAGACGTTACCCTTTCGGGCTATAAGTCAAAGCTCGTGACAGATATAGGCTATCTGCTCTCTGATAATGATAAGCTCGATATAAACCTTATCGCAAGGCACGCCGGCAAAAAAACTCAGAGCGAGATAAATGTAAAAGGCGTTATGAACGACGAGAGCGAAAAGACCTTCAAGGGGACTATCGACTTTCTGTGCGGTTCATCCGGCGCTAAGGGAGCAGAAAAAGAGGACGTTATGCTGCTTGGCGATAAGGTGCAAAACAAGACCGTCCCCCTTATCCTGTGTGCAGAAGAAGATGTTGAGGGCGAGCATGGCGCATCAGTCGGCAGGATAGATGATGAGCTTATGTTCTATATGCTCTCCCGTGGTCTTGATGAACAGACAGCGATAGATCTGCTTGCACGCTCAAAGATAAGCAGCGTCATCTCAAAGATAGACGACGAGCAGACCGTAAAGCGCCTTGACAGTGAGCTTTTGTGAGGTGAGAGCAATGAGTGACGCAAAAAACTATAAAGCTGATTTTCCGGTTTTTTCCGGCAACAAAGACTTAGTTTACCTTGACAGCTCAGCCACCACGCAAAAGCCGCAGGCAGTGCTCGACGCTGTTAATAAATATTACCATGAGGAAAACGCAAACCCCCTGCGTGGGCTTTATGAGCTGAGCGTCAGGGCGACCGATGCTTATGATAACGCAAGAGAAACAGTAAAACAGTTCATAGGTGCAGGCAGTAAAGAGGAGATAGTATTTACACGCAACGCCACCGAGAGCTTAAACCTTGTAGCTTACAGCTACGGGCGTGAGTTTATAAACGAGGGCGACGAGATACTTGTAGCTATTTCAGAGCATCACAGCAATTTCCTGCCGTGGCAGCAGATAGCCTTGCAAAAGGGCGCAAAGGTAAGATTTTTAGAAACAGACCATACAGGTCTGTATACCAAAGAGCAGCTTGAAGCCGCACTAACGCCAAAGACAAAGCTCCTTGCGATAGCGCAGATCTCAAATGTATTCGGAAGACTTAACCCCATAAAGGACTTTGCAGACATCTGCCATAAAAACGGCACGCTCATAGTCTGCGATGCCGCCCAGAGTGCGCCGCATCTTAAAATAGACGTAAAAGACCTTGATGTGGACTTTTTAGTGTTCTCGGGGCATAAGATGCTTGCTCCTATGGGGATAGGCGTGCTTTACGGCAGACGTGACCTGCTTGAAAAAACGCCTCCGTTTCTCTACGGCGGCGAGATGATAGAATATGTCACCCGTGACGGAGCGACATTCGCTCCCCTGCCGCATAAGTTTGAAGCAGGTACAGTAAATGTCGGCGGCGCAGTCGGGCTGAAAGCAGCTATCGACTATATAAACGACAATGACTTTGATAAACTTATAGACCGTGAGCATGAGCTTACCGCTTATGCCTTTGACCTTATGAAAAACATACCCTTCGTAAACATCATAGGCGGCGATAAGGCAGAGCATCATCACGGGATAATAACATTCGCAGTCGAGGGTGTCCATCCTCATGATATAGCGGCGATATTTGACGCAGACAATATAGCGATAAGGGCAGGGCATCACTGCGCCCAGCCGCTGCATAAAACTCTCGGCGTGCCGTCAAGCGCAAGAATGAGTCTGTCGTTCTATAATGACGAGCAGGATATAGACAGATTTATCTCCACACTTAAAACGATAAGGGGGCGTATGGGATATGGCGGATAGCTTTTACGGCGAGGTGCTTGCAGATCATAACCTCCACCCGCTGCACAGGCATGAGCTTGCAGACGCAACACACGTCTGTAAGGGGTTAAATCCCACCTGCGGCGACGATATAGAGCTTCACCTTGATATAAAGGACAATATCATCAGCGACGGGTCTTTCACAGGTATAGGCTGTGCTATCTCTCAGGCAAGTGCGGATATAATGCTCGAGCTTGTTATAGGAAAGACTCCGGACGAAGCAAAACACTTAACAGCACTTTTCAGAAAGATGATAGGCGGCGAAATAAGTGATGATGAGCTTGAAGAGCTTGAAGAAGCCGGTGCATTGCAGACAATATCAAAGATGCCTGCAAGGGTGAAATGTGCCACCCTTAGCTGGAACACACTTGAAAGGCTGCTTGACGAAAGCACACATGAGCATTAAGGCAGCACTGCGATCTTTGTGCGGTGATGCCAAAAAAAGGGACTGCGCCATGCAGTCCCTTTTTCATATGATCATATCATCAGTCTACCTTAACGACCCAGCCGAACTTGTCCTCTATCTTGCCCCACTGTATACCTGTCATGGTATCATAAAGCATCTGCGAGATCTTGCCTATCTTGTTGTCGTTGATAGTCATTACCTTGTCGCCCCACTTCAAGTGACCAACAGGTGAGATAACTGCCGCTGTGCCGGTGCCGAATACCTCGTCGAGCTTGCCGGCATCATAAGCATCTGCGACCTCCTGAATGGTTATCCTGCGCTCGGTAGCCTTGATGCCCTTGCTCTTACATACTTCGAGAGCGCTCTTTCTTGTGATACCCGGCAGTACAGAGCCTGTCAGCTCAGGAGTTATTACCTCGCCGTCTATAACAAAGAAGATGTTCATAGAGCCGACCTCTTCAATGTACCTCTGCTCAACACCGTCGAGCCACAGTACCTGCTCGTAATCCTGATCGTGAGCCTCGTCCTGACCCTTTAAGGATATAGCGTAGTTTGCAGCAGTCTTGGCAAAACCGGTACCACCTCTTACTGCACGGACATACTTCTGCTCAACATAGATCTTAACAGGATCAAGACCAGTCGAATAGTACGGACCTGAGGGAGAGAGTATTATCAGGAACAGATAATGGTCTGCCGGCTTAACGCCAACATACGGATCTGTTGCAAAAATGAAGGGTCTGATGTAAAGCGATGCACCGTCAGTGTGCGGTACCCAGTCCTTCTCGATGCTGATGAGCTTCTTGGTAGCCTCGATCATGAACTGCTCATCTATCTTAGGAATTACCATACGCTCAGCAGAAACGTTCATTCTCTTGTAGTTCTCGTCAGGTCTGAAAAGCTGAACTGTGCCGTCAGCTGTTCTGTATGCTTTAAGACCCTCAAAGATCTCCTGACCATAATGCAGGCACATAGCCGCAGGTGAGAGAGTAACATTGTCAAAAGGAACTATCCTTGCATCATGCCAGCCCTGACCTGCATCATAATTCATTGCAAACATATGGTCTGTAAAGATATGACCGAATCCGAGCTTGCTCTCATCAGTAGGCTTTGCCTTGGGTGTTTTGGTCTGTTCAAACCTTATTTCCATGATTTTTTCCTTCTTTCAAAAATAATTCTTTATATATTATAATACTTTTTAAAGCATTTTTCAAGCCCTTTTATGAAAAAAATGAATTTTTTTGTTTTCAAACTTTCATTTTCGGGTCATTTACGCCCCTGCCGCTCCTGAAAAGTGCCGTGAATAGCGGAAAATCCTCCCATACATTGACAAATCGACAAAAAAGGATTATAATAGTTATAGTACCGGCATATACCGGATAAGCAAATGCTTTTGAGGAGAACGATATCAATGAGAAATATATATATAAAGGCAGCGGTGTGTGCAATGCTCTGCCTTGCGATAACAGCAAATATCACTGCCTGCGGTAAAAAGCCCGAGGAATTAAAGCCTGACGAGACAACTACCACTGCACAGACCACAACAGTCACCACTGCTCAGACAGAGAAAGCCACCACCACCACGACCACTTCGACCGCTAAAAAGAAAAAAAAGAAAGCCAAAGAGAAAAAGGAAAACTATAATCCTCTTACCGGTCTTTTCGATGTAGCTAACAAGTCAAAGGGCAGGCGTCCTGTCGCAGTAATGGTCAATAATATCGTGGACGCACTGCCTCAGTACGGTATATCAAAGGCTGACATAATATTCGAGATACCTGCTGAGGGCGGCATCACAAGGCTGATGGCTGTCTACGGCGATGAGTCGGATATACCTGATGTATGCTCTATAAGGAGCGGCAGATATTATTTTGCTTTCTTTGCACAGTCATTTGATGCTGTCTATATGCACTGGGGCATTGACAAAAAGCTCGCTCTCCCGCTGATAGAGGAGCTGGGTATAGATCATATAGATGACTCTTACTACGGCACACTCTTTGAGCGTGACCCTGACAGATCATATATGTCAATGGAGCATACCGGCTATCTTATCGGTGAAAATGTCATGAGTACGATAGATGCGTCCGGCATCAGGAGCAATACAAAGGACGGCTACAACAGCTTCTTCAAGTTCTATGATGAATTCACAAAGCCGAAGGGCGACAAGTGTACACAGGCGATAGTCAACTTCTCCGACTGGTATGTGTCGCAGTTTGACTATGACAAAAAGACCAACACCTATAAAAAACTCCACAACGGTGAAAAGCATATGGACAGCAAGGCAGACAAGCAGCTTGAATTCAAAAACCTCCTGCTGCTCGAAAGCGAGGATATGCACGTCATCAGAGAGGATAACGGTCTTATAAGCGTTGACTGGAAGGGCGGAAACGGCTATCTTGTGACTGCCGGCAAAGTCCAGCCGATAACATGGAGCAAGGAGGACGAGTTTGCAAAGCTCATCATCAAGGACGAAAACGGCAAAAAGATAACCTTAAACACCGGCAAGACCTATATCGGCGTTACCAAGAAAGGTACTATATCACTCAACTGAATATAAAACCTGTACAAAAAGGACTGCGGTTTTCCGCAGTCCTTTGACATTTATTGTGGCTGTTCGTTGTTGGTATTGTTGGCATTAGCGCCCCATTTTCTGTCATCAACACCGTCACCGTCAAGATCGAGCAGGTTGTCGTCCACTCCGTCGCCGTTGTTGTCAACGTAGTAGTCGTTCACACCGTCGCCGTCCTCGTCAGCGTACTGACCGTGCGACTGCTGCCCATCGATGTTTGTCTTGCCATAGATCTTCTCCTGAAGTATCTGCGCATTTGCCGTAAAGTCAACGCTCAGACAATCAAGACCGTCTATTATCTGATTTGAGAAGGTATCCGTTGCCGGTATCTGCTGCTGCTCTATATCGTAGCCCATATAGGTGAATGCACCCAGTATAAGACCTGCGACCTCATTTTCGGTGATGTCCGTCTTTACCTGACTTGCCACCTTTTCAGCCAGCTTGTCAAGCTCTGAGAACGACAGCTTTTTAGCCTTATTTATAATCTCGGCTATCGCCTCACGCTGTCTTGACGTTCTGCCGTAGTCGTCGCCGCAGCCGTAGCGTATACGGGCGTAAGCAAGTGACTGGTTGCCGTCAAGATGCAGCTTTTTGGAGTTATCCTGCTCTGAGTTGTACTCGATGTATGTCCTCAGCTTGTCAGCCTCATAGTCGGTGTAGAGGTCAGTGCCGTCCTTGCCGTACTGGTCGAAGTCTACATATCCGCTGCCCTCATCATACCCAAGATAATGATTCTGCTCGTTGAGCGGATCTCTCATAGCGACCGCTTCGGTGTAGCTGACATCAAAGTCAAGTCCGCCGACCGCCTCAACTATCTCAATGAACGAATAGAAGTTCACGATAACATACCTGTCTATGTTTATAGCGTAGTCCTGCTGTAAAGTCGCACTCAGAAGCTCCACGCCGCCGTAGCCGTAAGCCGCATTGAGCTTGCTGGCGTTCCAGCCGGGGATCTCTGTGTATGTGTCACGCAGGAACGATGTCATAACTATCTTCTTTGCATTGTCATTGATAGATATTAGCATCATAACGTCGGTGTTGCCACGCTCTTCAAGAGCCGTGTCACGAATATCCTCACCGATAAGCAGGATATTCTGCACCCCGTCCTCGCTCATTATAGACTGTGCATTCTTTTCAAGCTCTGCCTTTATCCTGTCCTCTTCTGCCTGCTTGTCGATAGTGTTGCTCGAGCTTGTATCTATCTTTACCTGATAGTTTGAATCCACCTTGCCGTCATCAGTCTTTAAAAGCCCGTGCCACTTGTGGAAGAACCCGTATGCCACCAAAAACAGTATAAACAGACACAGGAAGATTATACCGCCTATGACTAATACCTTCTTGCGCTTCGTCCACTTTTTCTTTTTCGGCACAGCTGCTGCCCCCTGAGAGGAATTAGCCTCTTTCACCTTGCTTGTAAGCTCACGGCGCTTTTGCTCAGCTGTCGGGATACTATTTGAAACATTCCTCTTAGGCACACTGCCGGACTTAGCTCTTGCCGACTGCCCCGTGCTGCCTGCTGAAGTTCCCTGCCTGCCGTCACCGTTTGCCTTTTTAGGTGCAGAGGACCTGTTTGCATTTGCCGCAGGTCTTGCTGTATTCCTTGACGCATCAGAAGCTTTGCCGGACTGAGCATTGCCGGGCTCCTTCCTGCCGCCGTTTAAAAGATCTACCGACTTTACCTTTTCAGGCTCAGCCTTCTTCTGCTGTGATGTATTGTCAAGGTCTATTACAAAATGCTCTTCCTTGTTCACTTTGTCTATCTGCTCTACGAGCCTATCGTCCTTGTTCTGCTTTGCCTTGGAAATAGCATCGACCACCTTGAGCTGCAAGGTGCTTGACAGATCTTCCTGCTCTTTTTTAAAGGTTATATCCGGTATACCGGTCTCCTTTTTATTATCTTCCATAAATATGATTCCTTAATTAAAGATCGTTATTCTCAAACTACCGTGTCTGCATACTTACAGACCGCCTAATCTATTATACATTATTTTAAACTTATTTTCAACGATTAATTGTAACAAATTTTACTCTTTTAAATGTGTTCTTTTGCTCATATTTCCATAACTTTCAGCTGTTTATCACAAAAAGCAGCATTTTCCTGCAAAAAAAATGCCCGGAGAACAGCACCATGCTGCCCCGGGTAGATTCAGGCATTATTTATCGCATCGACCGCCGCCTTGTAGCAAGCCTTTATCTTGTCCATAAGTGCGTCCGTGCCTTTGAGCTGAGCAGACCTTATCGCCTCGACCATGTCATGTGTAGCGTTGTAAAGAGAGGTCATATCAAGTGTACCTGCCGTGCTTTTCATAGTATGAAGGGATCTGAAAACTGCGTCCATATCCCCTTTCTCGTAATCCTCAAAAGCCTTCTCATAAAGATTATCATTCGGGAAGTTTCTGAGCAGCTTTTCATATACAGACGCATTGTTCATAAACCTCTCGACCCCGTGATCGTAGTCTATCCCACCGCTGATAAGAAGATCTCTGTTCATAATACCACCCCTTTATCTAATTCATTTATAATTATACCACATTTTATTCACAATTTCAACCCATTTACGATTATTTAGTGATTTTGTATATTTTATAAAAAATTTTTATGACATATTGCCAAAGCAAAGACCTCCGGCTATCACACCGGAGGTCTTTCCCCCTATAATTTTTTCTATGGAGTATTTCCCATATGTAAGTATCGGAAAGGGGCGGGTGTAGAACAGATCCCTCAGTTTTTTGGCGATCTAACGCCCCTGTCCGTTTACTATTTTATCATTCAGCGCTCTGCGCCTTCTGCTGCTCTTCAAGATCAATGGATATGAGAGGATTTGCAGAAGATGCCACCTTCGGCATCGTGCCGTCCCATTTATCTATCGTCTTGTACTTGATTAGGTCTGAGTTAAGGCTCTCAGCGATAGTCTTGTTAGCCTCTGCCTGAGCGTCAGCCTTAGCCTTTATGCTCTCAGCCTCTGCCTTAGCGTCGATCTTTATCTTTTCAGCCTCTGCCTCAGCTTCAATTACCTTCTGCTCCTTTTCAGTCTGCGCTCTGAGCTTGTTCTGCTCAGCGACCTGCTTCTGCTCGATAGCTGCATTGAATTCAGCCGAGAAGTCAAAATTAATGATGTTGAATTTCTCTATCTGTATTCCGTACTCGCTCACCTTGCCTTCGAGCAGCTCCTTTATCTCCTGCCCCACCTTGTTTCTTTCGGTGATAAGCTCTTCTGCAGTGTACTTTGCAGTAATGCTCTTCATTGACTCCTGCGCCGCCGGTGTCAGTATAACGCCCTGGTAATCAGCGCCGATGTTCTTGTAGATAGATGCGGAGTAGTCGGGGCGGACCCTGAAGTTTATAGCTATCTTTGAGTTTACCGTCTGCAAGTCCTTTGATACCGCCGACGCATCAGTTTCGTATACCTGTATCTTGTTTGATACTATCACCATCTGCTGCGCTACCGGTATTTTCAGGTGAAATCCCTCACTGTAAGTATCCTCGCTCACCTTTCCGAAGGTCGTTATAACGCCCGTCGAGCCGGCAGGCACTATCGCTGCCGATGAGATAAGTACAAACACAGCGATGATAAGGACAATGACTGCCACAGCTATCTTTACGCCCTTGTTATTGCTGTTTTTTCCGATGTCTACAACTTTTGATTCGTTCATATATCAATGTTCCTTTCTATGTATCTGTCTTCTGTGAGCTTATGTGCGAGCACAAGTCTGACCACGCCGAGCAGCAGCGTTATCACCGACAGAATGACAAGCCCTCTCTCCTGCCGTCTTTCCTCCTCGGTCTTTTCTCTTTTTATCTTTGCCATTTTCGGTACCACCTTTCAATGTTTATTCTTGTCTCCTGCCCTACACATTTTTTATCTTCGCTAAAGCGTCTTGTAAAGCGCATAAGCCTCATTTTTCAGCACCGCCGAGCGGTATGCCAGCAGCATTATCGCAAGTGCCTTTCTCAGCTTGTCCCTGACCTCACCGCTTATGCTTGCCGGTATCATCTTCTCAGATATGTCAAGCACATTCTGTGAGTCTATCCTGACATTCCTTCTGTCGTTCAGCATTATCACCGAGCTGCAAAGCAGATTAAACAGATCCTTGTCATGCAGTATGTCGTCCGACTCGTCCTCAACGTCACCGTTTATGTACTCCATCAGCTTGACAATGTCCTCGAGCTTCATAGAAGCCCTCAGTACATTTATAAGCAGTATCCTTGCGACGTGCTTTTCTGTGTATTTTTTTGTACTGTTAGATGCTACCCAGCCACGCTTTATCCAGTTTTGTATCGTAGAGCCTTCAAGCCCTGTGAACCTTGCCATCTGTGAGAGTGTCACACCGCCGGTCGCCGAAAGTATCGGCGAGATAAGTGAATCGAACGCCTGCCCCTGACTTATCCTTTCCTTAGCCCAGTCGGTAAGCGGCAGCACAGTACCGGGAACGTGTTCCGTCATTTTTTAACCTCCTTTTCTGTTCACTTGTTGTTTCCTGATGTTGTAATGATTATACCATAAGTTCATATGAACCGCAAGTGCGATTTTGTGATTGTTTTTAACGGTTTAGTGTTAGTTTTTAATATATCTCGCTCATTCTCTGCTTTTCTTATATTTTCTCATAATATCGCTCATTTTCGTGCTTTCAGTCGCACATCGCAGCTGTATGCCCCCAAATGCCCGATAAACCGGCGGATAAACGAAAAAGACACTCCTGCCGTATCACAGCAGAAGTGCCAAACTTAGGTTACATTATTCCTTTTCAAGATAGACCTTTTCGCCATCAATGTCGAGAACGAGCTGATCGTCTTTAAGAGTGGCCTTCTCATCATCGCCGTCAACCGTTAATGTGATAGTATCGCCGTCATATGACCACTCCATATCCTTGTTTTTGCCGTTAGCTGTTATCTTGCCCTCGCCGCCTTTTTCCACCTCGATAGTCATAAAATCCTTAACGATGTCACCGGTGAGCTCATCGTCCTTTGTCATCGTCTGACCGTTGCTTTCGAGCTTGACGCTTTTCCATGTTCCGACAAACTGGCTGCCGCCGCATGATGTGAGCATACCACAGCTGAGAACAACACTTGCAGCAATTGCTAAGATCTTTTTCATACTATACTCCTCCTATAAATGTGTATTGTTTTCCTGCAATTAAATTTTAACATAATATCTTAAAAAAGTCAATACTATTTTTTAAAAAATATTATACTTTTTAAAAAAACAAGCATGAAAAAGCCGGAGCATATCTCCGGCTCAGATATTCAGGTTTTCAAATTCCTCATAGCACGCTGTTTCTACGTCACTAATCATCTTCACATTGCATATCCGGGGCGGCTCGTCAATGGCTTTTTTGTTCATGTAGTCGGTGCAAAGATGCTCGGCGTAGCGTTTTAAAAGCTCCTCAGTCACAGTCGTGACAGGGATAGGCTTTGCCGCTCTGAGCTTTGGCAGCACCTCCTTGTACAGCCAGTCGCCCTGAAGAGAATTATTGAATCTGTATAGCTCCTGCCATTTAAGCTCTCTTAACTGCTCCTCAGCCGCACCATTTGCCCTTAGTGCCGCAAACAGCACGGGCTGAGCCAGCTCGTCCCAGTAAATGTCCGTAAAAACGTGCAGTAAAAATCCCTTTAAAAAGTCCGTATCATCTTTGCACAGACTTTTGCCGAGCTTGCAGAAATCACGGACATTGCGCTTCCATTGCTCGTAATCAAGGCTTCTGATATGTGCAGGATACCTGACCGACTGGTCTGCAAAGCCGTCAATGTTCACAGCGTCGGGAGATACAGCCCCAAGATAAAACTGTCCTTGATCTTGTATGTTTAATTTTTCAGCCATATCATAGGCAGCTTTAAGATGAACTATCGCAGACGGCATATCATTTGTCCTCCAGTCCTTTGAGCGCACGCAGCTCGTTTCGGTCGAGCTTTATAACAGAGTCCCTGATAAGCTCGACCTCATCCTTTTTTAGCGTTACAACTGCATCGGTCTTATCCATTTTGATAGTCAGCTTGCCTGTCAGCAGGTTTGAGTCGGTAACAACGCCCTTGCCCTCCGGCGTTCTTACGATAGCGCCGACCTTCGGGGTGGTCTTTAACAGATCCTCATATGCCTCCTGCTCGTATTTCAGACAGCACATAAGTCTGCCGCAGGTGCCTGATATTTTCGTGGGGTTGAGCGAGAGCGACTGCTCCTTTGCCATTTTGATAGATACCGGCTGGAACTCTCCCATATACCTCGAACAGCAAAACGGCTGACCGCATATGCCAAGACCGCCCAGCATCTTAGCCTCATCACGCACACCTATCTGCCTTAGCTCTATCCTTGTGCGGAAAACGCTTGCAAGATCCTTTACAAGCTCTCTGAAATCCACCCTGTTCTCCGCCGTGAAATAAAACAGCAGCTTGTTGTTGTCAAAAGTACATTCAGCATCAATAAGATTCATTTTAAGACCGTGCGCTGCTATCTTCTGCTCGCATATCCTGAATGCTTCCTTTTCTCTCGCCTTGTTCTTTTCTATCACAGCAAGATCCTTTTCGTTGGCTATCCTGATTATCGGCTTTATATCGCCGTAGTTGTCGGGATTTATCTCCCTGTCAACAAGTACAGCCTCGCCGCACTCTATGCCTTTTACCGTTTCGACTATCACCTTGTCACCTACGGAAACTTTAAGCCCCTTCGGGTTAAAGTAGTATACCTTTCCTACGCTTTTAAAGCGTACACCTATTATCTTCAAGAGCTGTCCTCCTATTCTATATCTGTGCTATCGCAGCGCTTATGCCGTTTATCACAAGCGCCTTTGAGCAGTTCTGGTCTGTCTTTTTTATATATCCGCATATGAGCCTGTAAAGCCGCTCACATCTTGCAGCTCCAAATCGTGCAGAGAGCTTTTGAGCGCTTTCACGGCTCGCACCTATCACCTCACTGCTGCCGAGCGATAATGCCGCAGCGTCCCTTGTGATGATACTGAGTGTGACGAGCGTTTCACGCAAAAGCCCTTTTTTGCTGTCGCAGGCGGTGATAGCTTTTAGCAGAGCGTAATCATCGCCCTGCGTCATAGCATCGACTATGCTCACCGCAGCCTGAGCTGACAGATAAGCCATGCCCTTTTCAAGGTATTCTATACACCTGCCTATATTGCCGCCCGAGGCACTTACTGCCTGCGCTATCTCACCGTACCGGTATTTTCCGCTCATGCCGAGATACTGCGCACACTCATCCTGAGTGCAGGGAGCAACGCCGAAAGCCACCGTCCGTGAGAGTATAGTCTGTAAAAAAGCGTCCTTTGAATCCGCCGTCAGTATCACTGCCGTGTGGTCGGGCGGCTCCTCAATCAGCTTTAACAGTATATTCTGCACCTGCTCGCCGGTAATCTTCGAGCGGTCAACGTCAGGGATAATATATACCTTTACCCTGCCCTCGTTAGGCGTCACTATCGCATCTGATACGACCTTTCTTATGTCGTCTACCGCATAGTTGCCGTTTTCGTTGGGCGTTACCATTATGACATCAGGGTGAAGCCCGTCTGTGACCTTCCTGCAATGCCTGCATACGCCGCACGGAGTACCGCTGCCGCTCTCACAGAGCATTGCCGCTGCGATGTACTTAGCAGCCGTCCTGCGCCCAAGCCCGTACTCACCTGTTATCATGATCGAATGAGGTTCACGCCCCTTCCGGATCATGGCGGCGATAGTGCCTTTGAGCCTGTCATTTCCTGCAAGTATCATACCTGCTCAAATCTTTCTATATCGGTAACGAATATCGTAGCACCGCCGATAGTTACCTCGACTGTGTTAGTATCACCTATCTCACGCCCCATAACGGACGACATACTTACAGTCTGCTTTCTTTTCTTTGAGTATTCCTTGCAGATGCCGATAACATTATCCACCTGCTCGTCCTGACAGCATATCATATATGTAGTGTTGCCTTTTAAAAGGAACCCGCCCGTGGTAGCGAGCTTGGTAGCCCGTATCCCGGCAGCCTGCAACCCCTTGCTGACTGCATATGTATCATCATTATTAACTATCGCATAAACTAACTTCATATCCCTGTATCTCCTTAATGCGCCAAAGGCGCTTATTCTTCCTGCTTCTTGCCTCTTACCTCTTGCTTCTATTATAGCACAACTATCTCAAAAATGCTATACCTTTTTAAAATTTTTATTATTTCGTCTGTTATCAGCTCGCCGCTGACCGCCAGAGGTATGGACGGCTGGCAGCAAACAGCAGTCCTGCCGCAGATAAGACCCTTTGCATCATCGACATTTACTCTTCGTGAGAGCGAAAATGCCGCCTGACGGATAGACATTGCCACGACCGGCTCCGGCAGAGCCGGCAGCTCAGACTCTATCGCCCGGCGTTTATTCAGCAATGACAGCGCAAAAAGCAGCCTGTCGTAGTCATCTTCGCTGTTATATACCGACGGCATCAGCACTAATGCAAAT
This sequence comes from Ruminococcus sp., assembly GCA_017470535.1. GTDB lineage: Bacteria > Bacillota > Clostridia > Oscillospirales > Ruminococcaceae > NK3A76. The sequence goes on from JAFUYP010000053.1 coordinate 27,257, forward strand.
GGGTCTGAGTATTCGCATTCGATGTCGTTTTCCCTTAAATGCTCAGCAAGCTCATCGCCCGTATAGCCAAAGCTGCCGGGGAGAATAGTTATCTTCATAGGCTCATCGCCGCCGAGGGCGTAGCCCATTTCGGTGATCTCATTTTTAACTGTGTTTACCCTTGAGACAGCTTCTTCAAGCTCTGTCGGGAAGGTGGTGCTTAGTAAAGCATTGCAAAGATCAAGCGACTGCATTATAATATATGAAGGGCTCGTCGATGCAAACATCGACATAAGCGCCTTTGCATTCTTTACAAAACGTGTGTCTGCATTGCGGCTTATGTGCAGATAGCCACCGCCCGTATAGACAGGAAGTGTCTTATGTGCCGAATCACAGCACATATCCGCCCCCAGATCTATCGGGTGAAGGCTCTTGCTCAAGAATTTAAGATACGCCCCGTGTGCGTTGTCAACAAGCAGCGGCAGGGAGTATTCCCTGCACACACGGCTTATCCCCTCTATATCAAGCATATTGCCGCAGTAGTCGGGGCTTGTGACATATACGGCTATTGGCTTATCCGGCATGGCTGCAAGAGCATTCTCAACATCTGCGGGGGCTATGTCGCAGCTGCATATGTTCTTGTCATCTGTGCCCGGCATGAGCCATTTGACATCGAAGTCTATCAGCGCTGCCGCATCTAAAAACGCCTTGTGTGCGTTCCTGCCTGCGAGAATGACAGGACGCTCACCGTCCTTTTTAAGTGTAGTGACGGCTGTGGCGAGCATCGTTTTTATCGACAGCGACGAGCCTTCGGTGGAATAGAGGGTCCTTTCGGTGCCGAAAAGCATGGAAGCGTTCCTCTCACTCTCTGCTATTATCCCCTCATCGGAATAAAGATACCCGGCACCGTTTATCTCGGTGATGTCAAGCGGCTCTGCGCCGTGAATGGATACGCCCTTGTGACCGGGCATATGAAAGCGCACCTTGCCGCTTAACGCATAGCTTGTTACAAAGTCACATATCGGGGTGGTCATAAACAGTTCTCCTAATCAAGAAAAGAATCTCTGACAAGCCTGTACAGCTTCATCCTCGACGCTTTGAGCGTCCGTGAGACTGTGGAGCGGTTGACGCCCATTTTCAAAGCTATCTCCTCCATCGTCAGCCTGTCCCTATAATATAACATTATATAACATTTCTGGCGTTTAGTCAAACTGTTTTGCAAAAGCTCATGCAAAAGCCTTATCTTAAATCTCGTTACCTGATAATAAGCATCATACTCCTCCTCGTCAGAGAGCTTGTCAAAGACCTCGTCCTGAGCAGTCTTATCGGCGCTGAGCATATCAAGCACTCCGTGGGCAAGCGTTCTTTTTCTTGCGTATTTCAATTGACCGCCGCCTCTCGTCTTATAGATGCTCTGGGGCGCTCATCAACATACTTGACCATGTCATGAAGTGCAGCTATAAGATCATTGTATTCTTCCTTTAATGTATCCCTCCTCTGCTCGAGCATTTTCCTGTCCTTGCCTGTGTACAGCTTTATCATGTCGTTGATAACTGCTATCCGGTCCTCTATCATCGTTATCTGTGTCTGATAGTTTTTAAAAAGCTTTTTCAATTTTTCCTCCTTGGTTATAGTCTTGCTTTTCACCTGCCCGGGTACAGGTGAAAAGCCGGATAATGCGAATAAAACATATGTTCTAATATTATGATAACATATTTTTGCAAAAAGTCAAGAGGAAGGGCAAAAATTTATTTTTTTGTGAGAGTTGTGGGGATTTAATTGGACTGTTTGTGCAAAATAACGTTGACAAGAGGAAAATTTTGTGGTATAATAGGTGAACAGACAGTAAAACAGTTGCCCGAATTTTCGTGATAAATAAAAATAAAACTACAAAAATTCGTACAGCGAAAAGAGTTTGATTGTTTGTACAGCTTTTTCAAGTGGGTAAAAAAACAAAAATAAAAACCGCTTGCTAAGCAAAAATGTGTGTAAAAATTTTCAAGATGAGATGTGCTTCCCGAGGTGTAGATTATTTCGAGGGCATTATTTGGTGTCCTCTTTTTTAATTTTCACAGGGGGAATATGCGCATTTTATCAGGTAATGGTGGTAAAAATTTATGGAGAAAAGCAAGCTCGACCGCATAAGCGAGCTTTCAAGGATCGCAAGAGAGCGAGAACTGACAGAGGACGAGCATATCGAGCGTCAGCTGCTGAGAAATGAATACAGACAGTCGGTAGTCGGCAATCTCAGAAGTCAGCTTGAAAGCATCACTATCGTAGAGCCGGACGGTTCTAAGGTGGCGCTCAGCGAAAGGATGAAAAATGATAAGGGGAGGAAAAGCTAATGGCAAGTCAGGCAAAACAAAAGCAGAAGCTCTTGTTTATGAAAAAGCTGTTTGAAAGGAGATCGGACGAGGAGCATCCCATAACCGGTGTAAAGATCATAGATATACTCGCACAGCAGAATATAAAGTGCGAAAGAAAGACTGTCTATGATGACATAGATACCCTTAAAAACTCGGGCATGGATCTTGTGACCACTAAGGTCGGACATTCAAATGCCTATTATTTAGGAGAAAGGCTTTTCCAGGACGAGGAATTGTTCGTGCTCGTTGACTCGGTAGCATCATCAAGATTTCTGACGATAAAGAAATCAAATGAGCTTATTGACAAGCTGATGACACTTACAAGTGAGTTCAAAGCCCCGGCGCTCAGGCGTTCGTTCTTTATCAGGAACAGGTCAAAGACCTTCAACGAGCAGATATACTACTGCATAAACGCTATCAACGAGGGCATAAACAACGACAAGGACATAGAGTTCAAATACTATGAATACACCCCCGAGAAGAAAAAGCAGCTGCGTCACGGCGGCGAGATATATCATGTATCGCCGTACTATCTTGTATGCAACGACAACAACTACTATCTTATATGCTACAACTATAAGCGTGAGCAGATCTCGTATTTCAGGGTAGACAGAATGACCAAGGTAGAGGTCATAGAGCAAAAGCGCAGGGTGCTTACCGATGCCGAGGAGGCAAGAGCAAAGGAACAGCGCTATGCTATATTCGATATGTACCCGGGCGAGGCTGTCACAGCTGAGATAAAGTTTGACAATACGCTTATAAATGCAGTGATAGACCGCTTCACAGAGCGTGTTGTTATTGAAAAGGTAGACGAGCAGAATTTCAAGGTGACTGTCGATGTGCAGCTCTCCCCGACATTCTATGGCTGGCTTTTCAATTTCGGCGACAAGGCAGAGCTTTTATCACCTGCAAATGCAGTTGAGCAGGCAAGACAGATAGTTGACGGATTGAGCAAGCTGTATAATAAATAAACATCAAGGAGCTGACCTTACCGGTCAGCTCCTTTTTCAGCTTATCCTTTTGCGGCTGCCGTTTTTGCTATCCCCGGCAGCTTTTTTGTCTGTCTTACTTTGATAACTGCAAGTGCCGCCAGGAACATCGCCAGCGCAAATGCAAGCTGTATGCCTATGCACTTGACCATCAGCGCTGTGCTGTACGGCTCGCTGCCGTTGCCTGCTACTGCATAGTTGAGGATCTCATACCAGTATGCAGGCATGAACATACCTACCTTCTTTATGCCGTCAGACAATACCTCAAGCGGTACGAACACACCGCACAGGAAGCTCATTCCAAGTCCTATGACGTTGCCTATCATCGAGATGAGCTGCGGCTTTTCCACTATGTTCGAGATAAAAAGCACAAGTGATGCCGTGAATATAGTGAATGCAAGTGAATTGAGCATCATTATCATAAGGTCGTGGTTCACCTCTGCCCCGAGTACAAATACAGGAATTATAACACAGCACACCAGATAGATGACTAAAATGAACGTTCCGACTCCGAGTGCTATCTCGGCAAGAAATCTTGTGGGGCTTATGCCGGAGCTGAATGTACGCATCTTTATCTCTTTTTTCGTCATGATGATTATGACGTTGCAAAGTGACATTATGATAGCACTGAGCAGCAGATACGGCAAAAACCTGTAATATGAATCTATCCCGACAGATACCTCTTCGTTCAGCATTGTTACCTCTGCTTTTTCGTCAAGTGTCTTTGAGGCGTTTTTAAGTGCTGTCAGAGCATCATCGCCCGAAGCGGTGTACGCCTTTGCGGTGGATAAGTACATATCTATGTTTGAGTCCATCAGCCGCTCGTCCATAGAGCCGTCCATCGCCTTGTGAGTTATGATGCCCTCTGTATCACCCGACGCAAAACGCTCCTCAAAGCCTTTTTCTATCTCAATATAATATCCAAGCTGGAGATAATACATCTTGTCTGTCATCTCTTCATCTGTCAGGGTGTCATATGACACCACGCTGATGCTTTCAAGGTAGCTGCAAAGCTCCTTAGATGCGTCTGTATCATCAAGGTCGTTTATAAGCACATTAGGCTTTGAGTCCTCAAACTCCGTCTGCGTATGTACGCTTTTCGCATTGGCTATACTGATAAAGAGGAATATGCTGATATACATTATAACGACACCGCAGTTCTTGAACAGTATCTTATAAAAGGTGTTAAACACTTTCATATCTCTTCCTCCTTGTTGTGATAAATCCTAACAGTGTGAATAAAACGGTTATTGCTAACATCGTGAACAGCTTTACCAGATACCTGTCATAGCTCCTGTCTACATTGAGAACATACAAAGCGTCGCATATGACTGCTGCCGGGTTTATATTGTTGAAAAACGGTACTTTCTCCATGCAGATGATCTTCATACCCCCCAACATAAGTCCGGAGAGGAAGCACAGAAGCATCGAGAATGCGATAGACAGACCGGCTCTTGCAGCCTCGCTGAATTTGCCGATAGTCCCAAAGAAGAAACCCATCGCCACACCCATCCAGCTGCCGACCGTTACTGTGAGCGCCGCCATAGGGAAGCTCACGCCGAGATCGTCACGAAGTACGAAAACTATATACACAAGTGCTATCAACGCACATACCGTCTGTACTGCACAGCCTGATGCCAGACCTGCAAAGTTCTTTATCAGCTTGCTGCTCGGCGCTAAACAGTTCCTCATGCCGAGTGCGGAGAGATTAGCCTCGTTGTTCATAGCAATATATATGCCCACTGTCGTGCCGAGCACGCAGACCATTGCAAGAAGGTTATACATATATGTCATATAAGTATTGAGGTTTCCGTCTGACAGCGGCTTTGATATGTTGGCTTTAAGGTCGTCAGAAAACGCAGCTGTTACCTTCGGGATATTCATAGGGTCTTCCATTGCAGTCTTTGTGATGACCGCTTCGGTGGTGCTGTAACGCTCAACAAAACTCTTTATCACCGTCTGCCCGATACCGCTGCTGTTTACTGTGAGTGACAGCTTGGGGTCAACGTATAGTATGCCCTTTACCGTATCGTTTGTGAGCTTTTCCTTAGCGTCCTCCTCGCTGTCGTAGCTTGTTTCAAACAAAGCATCATCGCCCTCGCTCACCTGATCCATGACAGTTCTGAAATTCGGGTTTTCCGTCTTTACCACTACCGAAACGGGGATAGATGAGAATTTCACCTGCTTGTCATACACCCCTATCAGGACTGCGTGGAAGAATGTGCCGAGTATTATCGGGAACACCATGAGCCAGAATATAACGCTCTTTTGTCTTAGGGTAGACAGGGTATAGTATTTAAAATAGTGAAAAAACATATTGCTTCTTCCTTTCAGTTCTTATCTCTGAGTTCCTTGCCTGTAAGCTCCAGGAACACAGTATTGAGCGTAGGCTGCTCACTTGTTACCTTGCCGATGTGGATATTCTGTTCCTGCAAAAGTGTGAGAAGTCTTACAACATTGTGCTTGCCGCCCGAGCATTTTACCACAAGCTCACCGTTTTCAAGTGTCGCCTCAAAAACATGGTCAAGTTCTCTTATCTCGTCAAGTATGCTCTCATCAGCGTCACGGACACCGACTGTTATCTTTTCCGAGCAGGTAACGTTTGACCTCAGCTCATCGAGCGTTCCCTGAGTTATCAGCCTGCCCTTGTCCATTATGGCTATCTTTGAGCATATCTGCTCGACCTCCTCCATGTAGTGGGAGGTGTAGATCACCGTTGCACCCTGCTTGTTAAGCTCTATTATACCTTCAAGTATCTTGTTTCTTGACTGCGGGTCAACAGCGACTGTCGGCTCGTCAAAGATTATCAGCCTTGGCTTATGTGCGATACCGCAGGCGATGTTTAGTCGTCTTAATAGACCGCCCGACAGCTTTTTGGGGTGGAATTTTTCAAACTCCTCAAGCCCCGTGAAGGCTATCGCCTCGTTTACGAGCTTACGTCTTTTCTCCTTGTCCTTGATGTACAGTCCGCAGAAGTAGTCGATGTTCTCTCTGACTGTCAGCTCCTCGAATACTGCAACGTTTTGCATAACAACGCCTATGTTGCTTTTTATGTCGTAAGCAGTGGGCGACATCGGCTTTCCGAATATCGAAATATCACCCTTGTCAAATGACAGAAGCGACAAAAGGCAGTTGATAGTTGTCGTCTTGCCCGAACCGTTAGGACCTAACAGCCCGAACACCTCGCCCTCCTTGATCTCCAGCGACAGGTGATCGACTGCCACAAGCTCCTTATAGCGTTTTACAAGTTTGTCTATTTTAACGATAGTTTCCGGCATGGTACATTACCTCTCTTTCATTTTCTGTATCCATTATACCACGCCCGAAATCGTTTTTGAAGTGTAAAATGTAACTTTGTGCATATGACAAAAGTCATATTATTGCTCCACCAACTAAACCTTGCCGGAAAGACGCAGGCAAAAATAAAAAATATCAAGGCGCAAAAGCGCAGATGGGCTATCGCCCTTCAAGTTTTTGCAACGCAGAGATTTTTTATTTTTGTCAAGTATTTTTGGCAAGGTTTAATTGGGGGAGCAATAAAGCAAAAAAGCCGTGAGAAAGATCCCTCACGGCTTTGTGTCACAGCCCGAAGCTTATAGTCAGGGCGGAGTTTATCTGATTCATCGAATTACTGTCGAGCTTGCCCATTCGCTCACGCAGACGGCGCTTGTCAAGTGTGCGTATCTGTTCGAGCAGCACGACCGAATCCCTTGAAAGCCCGCACCCCTTGCCGCCTATCTCAATGTGAGTCGGCAGCTTTGCCTTGTCATGCTTAGAGGTTATCGCCGCCGCTATCACCGTCGGTGAATGCTTGTTGCCCACATCGTTCTGCACAATAAGTACCGGTCGTATACCGCCCTGCTCCGACCCTACAACAGGGCTAAGGTCTGCAAAGTATATCTCTCCACGTTCTACATTTGATGTCATTTCACTACCTCCGTTATTATTGCTCCTCAGGCTAAACCTTGCCAAAAATACTTGACAAAAATAAAAGATCTCTGCGCCTTTGCGCCTTGATATTTTTTATTCCTGCCTGCATCTTTCCGACAACGTTTAAGGCAACACCGCACGACCACCGGCTCACGCCTTTGTGTGCCATCTGCTTGCCGGATTTCCGTCATAATACCCAATTTTACCTTGTCTTACGCCAGTAAAACTGCGGCAAAAATGGGCATTCTGACGAAAATCCGGAC
>JAFUYP010000004.1 GCA_017470535.1 Ruminococcus sp.
CCGCTTTGCGGACATATTTCAAAATATATCGCCGCAGGCGATGCCTTGATTATTATTTCTTATTTATTCTTTCTTCTTTTTTCTTTTAGCAGGCGCTGCACTAAGTAACGCAAAGACACTTCTGCCGTGATACAGCAGAAGTGTCGGAATAAAAACTTCTTTATTGCGCCTGCGCTAATACGGACTCTTTTGTGCTTTATAAAATATGTGCTTCAAGCCTGTATATCGGCTGACCAAGCTCTGTGAAGCGTGTTTCGTATTCTGTCATTATGTTTCCTTCAAAGCCTGAATCATGCAGATCGAGCGATACATTCTTTATTCCGAAGCCGGAATGTGAGAACTCTTCAATGGAAAACTCAAAAAGCTGCATATTGTCGGTCTTCTGATGTATCTCGGCGTCAGCAGTCATTATGCGCTTGTAGATGTCAAGGAACTTCCTGTGCGTGAGTCTGTGTGAAGCATAGGACTTTTTGGGAAACGGGCAGCTGAAATTAAGATATATCCGCCCGATAGATGAAAGTGGTATGTAGCTTTCAAGATATTCCGCACCGCCACGCAGGAAGTATACATTTGTGATACCCTGTTCTATCGCTTTTTCGGCAGCGTCAACTATGACATTGCTTGCCTTTTCGACTGCAAGATAATTAATATCCGGGTTAAGAGCTGCAAGCTCGCAGATGAATTTTCCTTTTCCGCAGCCTATCTCCATATGTATCGGGTTATCATTTTTAAACAGCTCTCTGAGGTCAAGTATGCTCTCCTCGGTCTTTACCGAGAAATCCCTGTCCTCCCTGTCCATAAAGATTATCCTGTCGCCGCACGCTGAAAGTCTGTCCTCAAGGTGCTTTTTTCTTCTCATTCTCATATCTTTTATTCCTTTGTTTTGTCATTTCTTTTTATCGTATTATGGTAAAAATCGTTTAGCCGTCCGAGTTTTGCCTGCTCGAGCTGTTTTTGCATATATTCTTTAAGTCGCTCTCTGAAAGACTGTTCAGTTCCTAATGCACGCATGAACCTGTATTTTTCCTTTGTCTGTTCAGCCCGTGAGCGAATGTATCTTTTGAGTTCCTCGTAGCGGATTATCATTTCGTTTTCTTCTGCAAATGCTTTTATTTTTGCAGTGAGCTTGAATGTGTAGGACAGGTCTACAAAGAAAACTCCATAAAAGATCCCTATCAAAAATGAAAACAGCAGATTATGTGAGAACCACACAAGAAAAGCGAGTATCCTCGGGTGTAAAAAATAGTAGTACACAGCACCTATCAGAGTCCAGCCAAGAGAATACTTTACGCAGATTATACCCTTGTAATTAAATCGTATCTGTGAATAGTCCCACAGCTTTATATGTCGGCGTATTATGAATATCTCACCTGCTATCAGCTCTATCAGGGTCATAGCAGCTGCTATTGATAAGAGAATAACGGCTGTTTTCAGAGTATCGCTTTCTATATCAATATACTTTTCACACAGTGAGATATGATACAAAAGTAAAAGACCGAACCCGTAGATCGGAAGATAAGGTCCACATAAAAAGCCTGGATTTATCCACAGGCGTTGTTTATTATCAGGCTCAAATCTGCGGAATATGACTTCAATACACCAGCCTGTTATGCTGCCTGCCGAAAAGATCAGGGCGATCTTTATCAGATAAAAAAGTATGTTTGTTTCCATGACATTGATCTTCGTTATTTCTTTAAGCTGTCAGCATAGTAGTTTAGATTGCTCGTGACCTTTTTGTACATGGTGTCCGCACCTGTGAGTATATTCTCATAGGGGTAGAAGGTTATCAGTACCTCACATTCCTCTTCACCCTCGTAGCCGGGCGTTACCTTGAAAATAAACCTTTCGTCCTTTCCGGACAGCAGCTGTTCGAGCCTTTCTTTTTTGCCCATTCTGTTTTCTTCGGGGATAGCGATGTCTTTGAACTTTGCCTGATAGATGTATTTGCCGTCGCTTTTCTTTATACGCTCCAGACGCTTGACCACCTTGCGGTTTTTGCTGTCATCGCCGGCAATAAGCGTGATAGTCGAAAACGTGAGCCTGCCCTTATCTATCTCATCGCACGCAAAGCTCACTGCAAAGCCCTTGTCTGATGCCTTTCCCGAGCTTTCGCCCATAAAGGTGAATTCAAGCCCGTTTATCATGATGCCGCTGTTTTGCAATAGCCGCAGCTTTACATCATTGCCCATGAATTTACGGGTAAGATCATTTATCATCTTAGCCTGTGCCGCACCGATCGACGCGGGCTTTTTTCTCTTCTTGCCCTTCATTATGTAAGATCGACCTCGGTCCCGCCGACTGGTCTTATGGAGAGTACATGGCAGGCACCCTCGCCGAAAAGATTCTCCTGCGCACTTATAAACTCACCCAGCTTTTCCTCGGGAACAAATGCCTGTATAGTACCTGCAAAACCACCGCCGTGAACTCTGCACGCACCACTGTCGCCAAGCACGCTCTTAGCGGTATACAGCCCAAGACTTACGCCCTGATTTTTAGGGTCTTTGTTGGCGTAGATGTTCTGGAGATAGCAGTAGCTTGAATACCCCGACTCGTTTACGAGCTTTAAGAAAGTATCAAAATCACCGCTTTCAAGCGCCTGAGCCTGTTTTACTACACGCTCATTGTCATCAAAGAAGTGCAGCGCTCTGAGTACCGCCCTGTCACCGCAGCGTCGTCTTAATGCTTCGTAGTTTTTAAGGATAACACTCTTGTCGAGCTGTCTTAAACAGTCCTTTGCAAAGAATTCTGCCACCGACTTCATCTCGGAAGGGATAGCCGCATACTCGGGTGTCAGGTCGTGGTGTGAACCCTTTGTGTCAACTATGCAAAGACGGTATCCGCTCTTTTCAAAGTCAAAGCTGATAGCCTTTATCTCAGGTGCTTTAAGATCCTTGAAATCTATCGTTATAAATCCGCCGACGCTTGATGCCATCTGATCCATAAGACCGGAGGGCTTGCCAAAAAACTCGTTTTCAGCCGTCTGCGATGCCATTGCTATTTTAACAGCGTCTATCTCGCCGTCGTTGTACAGCGAATTGAGGATATTGCCCACCAGCACTTCAAATGCCGCCGAAGAGGAGATGCCGGAGCCTTTCATGACATTTGATGTGGTGTAGGCATTAAAGCCCCCTGCCTTGTAGCCCATTCTTGTGAATGCTGCTGCAACACCCCTTATAAGTGCAGCGGATGAATTGACCTCTGACTCGTCAGGCTCTAAAACAGAAATGTCTATCTCGTCCTCCGGGAAGCCCTCGGACTTTATCCTGATGATATTATCATCTCTCTTTGTGACACAGGCGATAACGTCAAGTGAAACAGCGCACGCAAGCACCCTGCCGCAGTTATGGTCGGTGTGATTGCCGCCGACTTCACTTCTGCCGGAGGCTGAAAAATACCTCTGTGACGGCTCACCGAATATCCTTTCAAACTTCTGTTTTGCTTTTTCAAATCTTGCTCTTTGTTCATCGGCAGCCCTGCCGTAGATCTTTTCGAGCTTATTAATAGCCATATCTCTTCCTCCAAATCTATAATGATCTGTTATTGTGTCGTAACTGTAAGTGCAGCCATGGCATATGCCGATATGACTGCCGTGCCTCCTGCCGAAACGAACGGCAGAACTACCCCCACTACCGGGAAAAGCGAAAGGTTCATAGCGGTATTTATCACCGCCTGAGATGCAAGCGCTGCCATGACACCTGCACTCATAAGAGTAACAAAGCGGCTCTTTTTGTCGGTGCGTGCAAAGCGTCTGATAAGGATAGCGAGCAGCAGACATACTGCCATAACGCCTGCAAATCCGAAAAGCTGTGCTATGAACGATAATATAAAATCATTGTGCGACGACGAAACGTATACAAAGTCCCTGCTGCCTGAAAAAAGCTGACCTGTAAGACCGCCGTCGGTCATGGCGCTTCTGGCGCTTAGCTGCTGATAGCCTGTCCCGTATGGGTCGAGCGACGGGTCAAGGGAAGAAAGAATGCGAGCCTTCTGGTCACTGTTGAGGATAAACCTCCACGCTACTGAAAACACGAGAGGTATCACAACGACTGAAAGCGCCGCCAGCCCCTTGTTCACCCCGGAGCAGAAAAGCATCACTGCTGTTATTATCAGAAATATCAAAAGTGTGCCCATATCCCTTTGCAGGAAAACAACTGCACAGCATCCGCCGGATACAAGAAAAAACAACAGATAGCGTGCAAGCCCCCTGAGAGATGATGAAAGTATCTGTGCAAGCACTGCGATCATTGCGGCTTTTAGAAGCTCTGACGGCTGTACTGATACGCCCATGACCGACAGCCACGCCTTATCATCATCAACAGTCACGCCAAGGGGCGTGAGGGTAAGGACTGTAAGCGCAAAGCATATTATGAACACAAACGGTGTGAGCCGCCTGATAAGCCCCTCGCCCGATAGTATTATCAGCAAAAACAGCACTATCCCTATAAGCACGCTCAGCGCCTGTATCATTACTGCACGGGACGAGAACCCACGGGTGATAAGATAGCCGTGATTATGCTCTGAAAGCTCAAACAGCGCATATACCGATATGACGCTGAGTGCCGCCATACATACGACCATCACCGCATCTGTATTAAAAATGCGTCTATATAATTTATTATACAACATATTTACCTCCGTTACAAGAGCTGTGAGAGAAATTTTACAATTATTTTTCCCTGAAAACTGCATTTGATACTGACATAAAGCACCACGGCGGCAAAATCTTAAAAAAGATATTGCATTTTTACTTGAAATATGCTATAATAAATTAGTATGCAAGAAAATTGTAGAAGAATATTATTCGCAGGGCTTCCCTGCATGAAAGTGAGGTCAAAAATATGAACAAGCTCATGCTTGGAAATGCAGCTTTTGCAAGAGGTCTTTATGAGGCAGGCTGTACGTTTGTATCCTCCTACCCGGGCACACCTTCTACCGAGGTGACGGAAGAGGCTGCAAAATATGATGAAATGTACGCAGAATGGGCACCTAATGAAAAGGTGGCTATGGAGGCAGCACTCGGTGCGTCGATAGCAGGTGCAAGGAGCTTCTGCGGTATGAAGCACGTCGGTCTTAACGTTGCTGCCGATCCTTTGTATACAGCGGGATATACGGGCGTTAATGCCGGTATGGTCATCTGTGTGGCTGATGACCCGGGTATGCACTCGTCACAGAACGAGCAGGATTCACGTCACCATGCTATTGCATCTAAGGTATGTATGGTAGAGCCGTCTGATTCGCAGGAGTGCAAGGAATTCACAAAGGCAGCTTTCGAGCTGTCGGAGCAGTACGATACTCCTGTTATAGTCAGAATGACTACAAGAGTTGCTCACTCACAGTCGATAGTCGAGCTTAATGACAGAGTGGACAACGGACTTAAAGAATACAAGAAAGATATTTCCAAATTCGTTATGATGCCGGGCAATGCTATCAGACGTCACCCGATAGTTGAGGACAAGCTCAGAAGGCTTGCGGAGTTTTCTGAAACTTCACCGCTCAACAAGGTGGAATACAACGACACAAGGATAGGCGTTATCACAAGCGGTATCTGCTACCAGTACGCTAAGGAAGCGCTCGGCGACAAGGCAAGCTACTTAAAGCTCGGTATCGTCGTACCGATGCCCGAAAAGCTGATAAAGGACTTTGCCGCAAAGGTTGACAAGCTGTATGTCATAGAGGAGCTTGACCCGGTGATCGAGAACCATTGCAAGGCGCTGGGTATCGAGGTCATAGGCAAGGAGCTTTTCGGTATGTGCGGCGAGATATTTCAGTCCGGCGTTGCCGAGAAGATACTCGGTGAGAAAAAGGAGGTCGTTTCGTTCGACGAGCCTGTTCCGCCCCGTCCGCCGGCAATGTGTGCAGGCTGCCCCCACAGAGGACTTTTCTATTGCCTGTCAAAGCTCGGCGTTTATGTATCGGGCGATATAGGCTGCTATACGCTTGGTGCTGCTGCACCGCTGTGCGCTATGGATACTACTATCTGCATGGGCGCATCAATATCGGCACTCCACGGCTATAACAAGGTAAGGGGCAAGGATTCCGAGAAAAAGAGCGTTGCGGTCATCGGCGACTCTACATTCATGCACAGCGGTATGACAGGTCTTGTAAATGTCGCATACAACGCATCAAATACAGTTACTATAATACTTGATAACTCTATCACAGGTATGACAGGTCATCAGCAGAACCCGACAACAGGCAAGAACTTGAAGGGTGATCCTGCTGCGGCTGTGAACCTTGAAGAGCTTTGCCGCTCGATAGGTATAAAGAGCGTAAGAGTTGCAGACCCGTACAATATGGCACAAACAGAGAAAATAATCAAGGAAGAGCTTGAAAAGGACGGCCCGTCGGTAATTATTTCAAGAAGACCGTGTGCGCTGCTCAAATACGTTAAGCACAACCCTCCGCTCAAATGCGATAAGGATAAGTGCGTAGGCTGCAAGCAGTGCCTGAAGATAGGCTGTCCTGCTATAAGCATACATAACGGTAAAATGGAGATAGACCATACCCTTTGTGTAGGCTGCGGTATCTGCAAGGAGATGTGCAAGCTCGGCGCTATCGGTGAGTAATAATGAAAAAGAATTTTTATCTGTGCTTATTTGTTTTGCTTTTGATATTGCAGATGATACTTATCATGGCTTGTTTTATAGGTTCTGCAAGAGCGACAGAGGAGCCAAGCATTGACTATGCACAGGTGTTTACGTCACTTCTTATCACATCGCCGATAAGTTTGATGATGATCATATCGGCTGTTATCGTGTTTGCGAGATATAGGGATGAAAAGGAAAATGACGAAATAAAAGAATTCAGACAAAATGATAACTCTTAAGGAGAATAACTTATGGAAACTAAATCAATAATGATAGTCGGCGTAGGCGGGCAGGGTTCGCTGCTTGCAAGCCGTATAATAGGAAACGTCCTGCAAAGCCAGGGCTTTGATGTAAAGCTCTCGGAGGTGCATGGAATGAGCCAGCGCGGCGGCTCGGTGGTCACTTATGTAAAGTACGGCGACAAGGTGTATTCACCTGTCGTTCAGAAGGGCGAGGCTGATATAATCATCAGCTTTGAGCAGCTTGAAGCTGCAAGATATGTGGAGTTCCTCAAAAAGGGCGGACATATAGTCACCTCCACACAGTCTATCGACCCTATGCCTGTAATAACAGGCGCTGCTGTATATCCCGAGGACGTGATAGGCAAGCTCAAAGCAAAGGGGATCGACGTTATCGCGGCAGATGCGCTCACACTTGCTGAGCAGGCAGGTACAGCAAAGGCTTCAAATGTCGTGCTTATGGGCGTAGTGTCCAAGAAAATGGACTTTGACAGAGAAGTATGGATAAAGGCACTCGAGGAGTGCGTGCCTGCTAAGTTCTTAGAGCTTAACAAGAAGGCATTCGAGCTGGGCGAGCAGGCAGCAGTTTGATTATTTGGTCTTACTACATATACAGCAATAAGACTCGGTATATATTTTAATAAAACAGGAGGACAGAAAATTGGCAAAGTATTGGAACGAGGAAATCGAAACAATGGACTATGAGTCCATGAAAAAGCTGCAAAGCGAACGGCTCGTCAGGCAGGTAAGGCACGTTTATGACAATGTGCCGTATTATAAAAACCTAATGGACGAAAGAGGGGTCACGCCCGATGATATAAAGGGCATTGAGGATCTTCATAAGCTCCCCTTTATCTCAAAGGCAGATCTGAGGGATAATTACCCCGACGGGCTGCTTGCAGTGCCTAAGTCGGAATGCGTAAGGATCCACGCTACAAGCGGCACAACAGGCAAAAGGGCGATAGCTTTCTATACAGCTAAGGATATTGACATCTGGGATGACTGCGTTGCCCGTGCTATCACAGCAGCAGGCGGCACAAAGGAGGACGTTGTGCATATAGCTTATGGGTATGGTCTGTTTACGGGCGGTCTCGGGCTTCACGGCGGCTCACATAAGGTAGGCTGCCTGACACTTCCTGTATCCTCCGGCAATACCGAAAGACAGATACAGTTTATGCAGGATCTTGGATCGACTATACTTTGCTGTACACCGTCCTATGCGGCATATATCGGCGAAACGGTCGCTGAAATGGGTCTTTCTCCCGATGACCTGACCCTTAAAGCAGGTATCTTCGGCGCAGAGCCGTGGACAGAGGAGATGCGTCGGTCGATAGAAAAGAGCCTGGGTATCAAGGCGTATGATATTTACGGTCTTACCGAAACATCGGGTCCCGGAGTTGCGTTTGAGTGCGAATGCCAGACAGGTATGCACATCAATGAAGATAACTTTATTGCAGAGATAATAGACCCCGATACAGGCGAGGTGCTGCCCGAGGGCTCAAAGGGTGAGCTTGTGTTTACGAGCATCACAAAGGAGGCGTTCCCGCTGCTGAGATACCGCACAAGGGATATATGTATCCTCACAAGAGAAAAGTGCAAGTGCGGCAGAACGCTTGTCAAGATGACAAAGCCTATGGGCAGAAGCGATGATATGCTCATCATCAAGGGTGTCAATGTATTCCCGTCGCAGATAGAAACTGTCCTGCTGCGTGACTTCGGCGCTACACCTAACTATCAGATAGTAGTTGACAGAGTAGGCACGACAGATACCTTTGAGATAAAGATAGAGCTTTCTGATAATATGTTCGATGATACTATCAGATCTATCGAGGCGCTTGAAAAGAAGCTCTCGGCAGATATAGTACAGATACTCGGCATCAGGGCGAAGATAAGCCTTGTAGAGCCTAAGAGCATACCACGCTCCGAGGGCAAGGCTGTCAGAGTCATAGATAAGAGAAAGTTAGTATAAGGGGGTATTGATATGACAGTAAAACAGTTATCCGTATTCGCACAGAACAAGCCCGGCAGGATCTCAGCACTCACAAAGCTGCTTGCTGAAAACGGCGTCAACATCAGGGCTATCTCGGTGGCAGATACTAAGGATTTCGGCATATTAAGACTTATCGTCAGCGATATTGACAAGGCTAAGGCTGCGCTTAAAGACAATGCGGTGGTTCAGTCGTCAAAGGTGCTTGCCGTCATAGCAGAGGACACCCCCGGCGGTCTTGCAAGCATAATGGAGGCGCTTTATGCTGCAAATGTCAGCGTTGAGTATATGTACTCGGCATTTCTGAACCCCTCTGAGAATAATGCCTGCCTGATACTGAGAGTTGACAACAACGACAACGCAGTATCGGCGCTCAAAGAAGCAGGCTTCAGGCTGCTCTCTCAGGAAGATATGGCTAAAATATAACTATAAGTATATAAGTATTATCCCCTGTCCTTTCCCGGAATAGGGGATTTTGCTGATTTTGCTGATTTTAAGAAAATAATAAGATTTTATTATTGACTTTATGCTCGTTTTATGTTAAAATATCAATGTATAAGTATATGACCAGATAATGGAAGAGAAATATGAAAACAGATATTTTAGACAGGCTGGAAAGTACAGCCGCAAAATACAATAAAAAGACGGTCTTTACCGACGAAACGGGGAGCATCAGCTTTTGCGAGCTGCTTGATAAGGCTAAAAGGCTCGGCTCGGCTTTATGCAAGAAAGTGAGTGCCGGCAGCGCTGTCGCTGTGATGAGCGGCAGGAATGTCCTTACGCCGGTAACGTTTATAGGTATAGTGTATGCAGGGTGCTATTATGCGCCTATGGACGCATCGCAGCCGGAGGACAGACTGAAAAATATATTGAAGGTATTAAAGCCCCCGGTGCTTGTAGCCGATAAGGATAATGCAGACAAGGCGAAGGCACTCGGCTTTGAGGGCGAGATACTTTTGTCAGATGATTTTTTTGAAAGTGATATAGACGATGATGCGCTTGCGCTCAGGCGTGAAAGAATGTGCATTGATGATCCTTTGTATGTGATATTTACATCAGGCTCTACGGGCAATCCCAAGGGCGTTATCACATCAAAGCTCTCGCTGTGCTGCTATATAGATGCGTACAGAGAGGTCATGGGAATAGACGACAGCGACATTCTTGGCAACCAGTCGCCGCTTGACTATATCGCAGCGATAAGGGATATTTACCTGCCGATATTTACCGGTGCGTCAATGTATATTATCCCCAAGCAGTGCTTTGTGATGCCGGCAGAGCTTTTCAAAACGCTTAATGACAAGAGGATAACCTCGGTCGGCTGGAGCGTGTCGGTGTTCACTATCGCAGTAAAGGTCGGGGCGTTTGACGGCGCAAAGCCCGAGTTCCTTAAAAAGATATGCTTCTCGGGGTCAGTGATGCCGTGTAATGTATTAAGGGTATGGCAGGAAAATCTTCCCGGTGCAAAATTTGTAAATCAGTATGGGCCTACCGAGTGTACAGCATCGTGTACCTACTATGAGGTAGATCATGTGGTGGCTGATGACGAGGTGCTGCCAATAGGCAAGCCGTACAGCAATTACAGGGTGTTTTTGCTCAGCGAGGACAATAGGGCTGTGCCTGACGGTGAAATGGGCGAGATATGCGTAAGCGGTCCTATCGTGGCGCTGGGGTACTATAATGCGCCTGAGCTGACGGCTAAGACGTTTATACAGGATCCGCTCAATACTCTCTACCGTGAGATAATTTATAAGACGGGCGATTATGGTACTTTCCGTGAGGACGGCGTGCTGCTCTTCAACGGCAGAAAGGACAGGCAGATAAAGCATTTAGGTCACAGAGTCGAGCTGGGCGAGATAGAAGGTACGGCACTAAGACTTGAAAACGTAAAAGAATGCTGCGCTCTATATCAGAAGGAAAAGGAGCTTATATATCTTTTCTATACAGGAGATGCTTCTGTCAAGGAGATAGCAGGCTTCCTGCGTGGCGTGCTGCCGGGGTTCATGGTCCCGAGAAAGCTCATAGCGCTTGACGAGATGCCAAGGCTTGCAAACGGCAAGACGGATATGCAGACGCTCAAAGAGTATTTTAAGTGATATAAGCATAAAATAAACGTGGAAATAGGTTAAAGTGAAAGAAAGGACTGAAACAAAATGAAAGAGCAGTTAATGGAGATACTTGAAGAATTAAGACCCGATGTAGACTTTGAAGCAGAAAAGCAGCTTATCACAGACGGCGTGCTTGACAGCTTTGATATAGTTTCGCTCGTAGGCTCGCTCAATGATGAATTTGATATTGAGATACAGGTCGGCAACCTCGTGCCTGATAACTTCAACAGCATTGAGGGCATGATGGCGCTTATAGAGAAATTACAGGACGAAGACTAAAAAAGGAAACAGATATAAATGAACAAAGATGTACTGTTTAGTGCAAAGGGACACTACAAAACGCCGTGCTATGTTTTCGACACAGATATATTTGAAAGCAGGGCAAAAAGAGTAAAGCAGGCTTTCGGCAGCAATGTCGGGCTGTGCTATTCTATAAAGGCTGACCCGTTTATGACAGAGTTTGTGCCTGACGTTTTTGACAGGATAGAGGTCTGTTCTCCCGGGGAACTGAGCATCTGTGAAAAGGTCGGGGCTGACCTTTCAAAGGTTATCTTCTCGGGCGTCAACAAGACATATGAGGACGTTGAGAGAGCGTTTAATGACAGGGTGGGCGTTTTCACCGCCGAGTCAAGGCTTCACCTTGAATATATTAACAAAGTGTCACTTGAAAACGGCAGCGTTTCCAGTGTGATACTCAGACTGTCGCACGGCAGCCAGTTCGGTATAGACGAGAATGAACTCAAAGAGCTTGTAAAAGACCGTGAGCAGTTTAAAGGTGTACAAATTATCGGTCTGCACTATTTTACGGGGACAAACAAGACCAAAGCAAAGGTAATAGAAAAAGAGCTTGCAAGGCTTGATGAACTGCTTATTTCACTTAAAAGTGAGTATGGGTTCGAGGCTTCTCATGTAGAGTACGGCACAGGGCTTGCGGTCGAATACTACAAAGACCTTACAGATGAGAGCGACTATGCACTGCTTGACGAAGTCGCCCCGGTGATAAGGGCATTTGCGGACAAATATCCGCTGACAGTCGAAATGGGGAGATTTTTCGCAGCGACCTGTGGATATTACCTGACGACCGTTATGGATATAAAGCAAAATGACGGCATAAATTATGTTATCTGCGACGGCGGTATCAACCAGCTCAATTATTATGGGCAGAATATGGCAATGAAAGTTCCGCCGATAGAGCTGCTCGATAATAAAGAGGGGGAAAATACGGACTATTGCCTGTGCGGCAGCCTTTGTACGACTGCTGATATACTGGTAAGAAAGGTAACGCTCCCGAAGCTCAGTATCGGTGATACGCTTGTTTTCTCAAAATGCGGTGCATACTCGGTCTGCGAGGGGATAGCGGTGTTCCTGTCACGCTCATTGCCTGCGGTGTCCGTTTACAGCGAAAAAGAAGGGCTTAGATCGCTCAGAGGGCATTTTGAGAGCTATACCCTCAACTACGGGGGTGGCATAGAGTGAGTTATACATCAGTCAGCTTTTTGGCGTTCACGGCGGTATGTATGGTATTATACTACCTCCTGCCAAAAAAGCACCGCTGGTGCGTGCTGCTTGCAGCGAGCATCGGCTTTTATGCGATAGTGTGCTTAAAGTATATCGCATTTATAATACTTACCGCCATGACTACATACGGCGGCGGCAGGTGGCTGTCAGGCTACATAGAAAAAACAGACGCCACCCTTAAAGAAAATAAAAAGACCTGGACAAAAGAACAGAAAGACAGCTTTAAACAAAACGTAACAAAACACAAAAAACTGATATGCGCCGGTATTCTGATACTCAATTTCGGTGTGCTTTGCTTTTTGAAGTATTATAATATGTTTGCTCTGACGTTTGGAGCGCCTGCTTTAAAGTTGTTTTTGCCGCTCGGTATATCATTTTATACCTTCCAGTCTATGGGGTATATAATAGATATTTACCGCAAGAAGTTCACGGCTGAGAAAAACCCTTTAAAGCTGTTGTTATTTGTGAGCTTTTTCCCGCAGATAGTGCAGGGACCTATCAGCTTTTACAGCAGCCTTGCTTCTCAGCTTTATGACGGCAATGATTACGACTTTAAAAATATCAAAGAAGGCGTGCTTCTCATATGCTGGGGCTTTTTCAAGAAGATGATAATAGCAGACAGGCTGGTCGCCGGTATCACGACGATAACAGAGGGGTATAAGGAATACTCCGGTACGCTTGTGCTTGGTGCGGCGGTCATCTACGCTTTGCAGCTTTATGCTGATTTCTCGGGCGGTGTTGATATTTCAAGGGGCGTGTCACAGCTGTTTGGGATAGATCTTGCTGAGAATTTCAGACGTCCGTATTTCTCACGCAGTATTTCCGAATACTGGCGCAGGTGGCATATCACCCTGGGCGCATGGCTCAAGGAGTATCTGTTCTATCCGATAGCTATGAGCAAGCTGTTCATGAACTTCTCAAAGAAGCTCAAGGCACGCTTTGGCATGAAGATAGCAAAGGTACTGCCGGTAAGTATAGCATCGCTTATCACGTTCGTTATAATCGGCGTGTGGCACGGTGCTAACTGGAAATATGCTGCTTTCGGCGTGTGGAACGGCGGTATCATAATGATCTCCACGCTGCTTGAAGAACGCTTCGGGATAATAAAAGAAAAACTTAAAATAAAGAATGAAAATAAACTGTTTATAGCGTTCCAGATGATAAGAACGTTCCTTGTGGTGCTGGTCGGGTACTTCTTCGATATAGCAGCTGATTTTACATCTGCTATGGAGATGATGGCAAAGAGCATCTATGATCTTCATATCACGGAGATATTCACAAGGAGATTCTACGAGGTCATCGGCTTACCGATAAGAGAGGTGCTGCTGGTGCTTTTGATGACAGGTGTGCTGCTTTGGGTATCTATCTGGCAGGAACGCCATAAGGACACGACTCTTCGTGCAGAGATATGCAAAAAGGGCTATGCAGTCGAGTGCCTGGTATTCCTGTTGCTGTTTTTCTCGGTAGTGGTGTTCGCATCATACGGACCGGGCACTGATCCGGCAGACTTTTACTATATGCAGTTTTAGCAGGCGATTGTTTAGGAGGCAAACGAAAAATGACAAAAAAACGTGCAGTCAAGCTCATCGCACTTTTTGTGATGACGGCTGCGATATATCTGTTTTTGCAGTGGTTTCTGATAAGAACAAGCCCCACGACAGAATATCATATAAAGAACTTTTTCAAAGAGCCGGATAATTCTATGGACGTGGGTTTTGTAGGCGCAAGCGAGATGTATGCGGACTATTCGCCGCCGCTTGCCTATAAAAAATACGGTTTTACCGGATATAACTTCTGCTTTGAGGGCGCACCCGGACAGCTTTATAATGCTATGATAGACGTGTATCTCGATCACCAGTCGCCGCAGCTTATGGTGATCGAGATAAATGGCTTTCTGTATAAGGAGTGGTATGCCGAGAGAGATGCAAATTATCAGAGGTTCATAGATAATCTGCCGTTCTCGCTGAGAAAGTTACAGATAATACATGACTACGTTGACGAGGATGACAGGATCAACTATTATGTGCCTATGGTATCATATCACTCAAACTGGAAGGGTCCTGTATTTCAGAGCGGCAGGGCGCTGGCACTTTTTAAAAACAGTTTCAGTGACTACTCAATGACAAAGAGCCTTGGTACAAGGTCTACCACTGAGTCGCAGAGGGCAGTGCTCAGAAGATATAAGAAAAAAGACCAGATCACCGACTGGGGGCTTGAAGAACTTCGCAAAACAGTCGCTCACTGCAAGGAAAAGGGAATAGAGAAGATACTCTTTATAAGAGCGCCGCATAAAGCGCCGATGCCTAAAAAGACTGTTAAACAGATCCGTGAGATCATCGAGGGCGCAGGGTATGATTTTTTAAACTGTGAGCGAAAGATCTCGGAAGAGATAGGCATTGATGAAAGCACCGACTACTATAATGACGACCACCTGAATGTATTGGGGTGTGAAAAATTCACCGACTACCTCGGAAACTACATAATGACCAACTATGATATTACCACCGACCATAGCGAAAAGATAGACAAAGAGTGGGAAGAGTGCGCTGATTATACACAAAAGGTGTTTGATGAGATAAAACCTCTTACCTTTGAAAACGAGGACGAGCTTTACTATGAGATGAATGTTGACAGGCTCGTCAAAAAAGAAGACTGATATTTCCCCCTGCAAGCCGCAGGGGTGTTTTTTTAGTGTGACATAAGCTCTGCGACAGCGTTCTTATGCGGCATTATCTAATTGGTTATTGACAATTTGTAAAAAATAAAGTATAATAAATTAAATAGATGATACTTTAATAGGGTAATGAGGTGAGGGAATATATGGGAAAGCGGCTGCTAAGCTGGTTCGGTATCAAAGAAGAGAACGAAACCATGATGAAAAAATATCTCTATGAAGCTAATATGAGATCGAGCATATATATGTCGGTGCTTGTTATCGTACTTGAAATGTGGATGATAATAAGAATGACCCGTACTATCATACAGGACGATCTGTATGATCTTTTCTGGACGCTTACAGAAAAGTATTATGCAAACTATTTCCTGCTTCTGAGTGCAGGCTTGCTCATGCTTTTGTATGCGATGAGGGCTTTGTACGATCACCGCAAATGCAGATACTTAGCTGTCGTGGTGATAGCGTTCTGTGCGGCGGTGTGCGTGTTTGAGGTGTGGATGATCTCTAAGTATTCATCAGCTTCAAGGACTATCTCCGATCTTCAGAACTATATCCTGCTTTTGTGCGCCGGTATCGGTATAATAGGCTTTGCTGTGATACTTCTAAAAAACGGCGAGGATAAAAAGTGGGAGAGCTTGTCGGTACTGTATATATTCTCGCTCGTATGTATAAATTTCGGTATCGTTATTTCCGCAAACAGCTTTAAAGAGGGCGGTCAGATACTTACGTTCCTGACAATGGAGCTGTTTGTTATATGCCTTTTGACGTGGCGTCCTTATGTGGGCTTTATCGTACTGACTGTATCTTATCTTCTGTTCTATTTTAAGATAGACCAGATGATAGACCTTAATACTGTAAAGAAATTCGAGGGCGTTATTGATTTCTCCACTATCCCGACAGGGCTTGGTGACGGCATCAAGATAAACGGCTTTACTATGTGGCTGTCAACGCTTTTGCTCTGTATCAGCAACTATAACAAGATAAAACTTCAGGCGCAGAAGGACGAGAGCCTGCTCAAAGTAAACTCCTACCTTTCAAAGATCTCGGTAGAGGACGAGCTTACCGGCATACATAACATGGTGTATTTCCGCAGTGAAGCAGATAAGCTGATGAACTATGTTACTACCGATAAGGAAAATTCGGTATTTCTGTTTTTTGATATAGTGGGCTTTAAATTCTATAACGAGAAGTACGGCTTCCACGCAGGCAATGAGCTGCTCAAAAACGTAGCCACGATGATAGAGCAGCGCTTTACCAAATCATTGGTGTCGAGATTTTCAGACGACCATTTTGTGGTGCTTACTAAATATGATGGCTGTGAGGGCATAGTCAAAGACCTGTGCGAAAAGATACACGGGCTTGAACGTGAGCTGCACCTGTCTTTAAAATGCGGTGCTTACCGCCCGGGTGATGATGAGCATGACCCGTCACTGTGCTGCGACAGGGCAAGATTTGCCTGCAACAGTATCAAGAAGGATTATGCCACTGATTTCAGGCTTTACGATAAGGCACTTGAAGAAGAGTTCCGCCTTAAACAGTATATCGTCAACAATATCGACACAGCTATCGAAAAGGGTTACATCAAGGTGTTCTACCAGCCGGTAGTTTCAGTTGAGGACGGCACTATCGTAGGGCTTGAAGCTCTTGCAAGGTGGAAAGACCCTGAATACGGTCTGCTGCCTCCGGGGGCATTCATAGAAGTGCTTGAAGAGTACAGACAGATACATAAGCTCGATTCCTGCATAATCAGGCAGGTATGCCGGGAGTACAGGAGGGCATATGATAACAAGCTGCCGTTCGCACCGGTGTCTATCAACTTCTCACGGCTTGATTTTGAGCTTTGTGACATAGTGAATGTGCTAAAAGATCATGCGGCAGAGTTTTCAGTACCGCAGAATTATATCGACGTTGAGGTGACAGAAAGTGCGCTGACTGATAAGCAGGATCTGTTGAAGGCTGCACTTGTCAGACTCAAAGAGCTGGGTTATAAGGTTTGGCTCGATGATTTCGGCAGCGGTTATTCGTCACTTAATGTTTTGAAGGACTATCAGTTTGACGTACTGAAAATTGATATGAAGTTCCTCTCCGACTTTGACAGGAACGATAAATCAAGACCTATACTTGATAATATAGTCGAGCTTTCAAAGAAACTTGGTATGGTATCCCTCACCGAGGGCGTTGAGGACGAGCGGCAGTATGAATTTCTTGATTCTATCGGCTGTAAAATGGCGCAGGGCTATCTGTTCTCAAAGCCTGTACCGATAGATGATCTGAGAGAGCGTATCTATAAGGGCGAGCTTAAGATCAACGACAAATATATGAAATGATAATTGCAGAGGTCAGCGATGACCTCTGTTTTTTATATTGACAACAAAGGAAAATACTGTTATAATACAAGTATGTGATTAGAAAGAAGGTCATGTATGGATATTTCAAAGTTAGCACAAAATGGCTCTCCCAAGAGCTTTATGATATATCATGAGGATCCGCAGACGCTGCATTTCGGTACTTTGCCGCCGCACGCCTATTTTGTTCCTTTCGCTCCGACGCAGGACTGCTTTGCAATGCGTGAGCATTCAGACAGATTTGAGCTGTTAAACGGCGACTGGGGCTTTACCTACTATGAAAGCATCATTGATATGCCTGACGATTTTGTAAGTATCAAGCCGGCAGGTATTCTGCCTGTTCCTTCAAACTGGCAGCTGCACGGATATGACAAGCCGCAGTATACCAATGTAAACTACCCGATACCCTTCGACCCGCCGTTCGTGCCTGACGATATACCTGTGGGTGTGTACCAAAAAACGTACAATTACACTCCCGACGGCATGAGCAGGATACTGACCTTCGAGGGTGTTGACAGCTGCGTGTACATTTATGTAAACGGCGAGTTTGCCGGCTTTTCCGAGGTGTCGCACGCCACGGCGCAGTTTGATATTACAGATAAGCTCAAAACCGGCGAGAATGTTATAATTGCCGCTGTACTCAAATGGTGCTTCGGAACATACCTTGAAGACCAGGATAAATTCAGGCTGTCGGGTATTTTCAGAGATGTGTATATCATATCACGCCCCGACAGACATATTGAGGATGTCAGGATAAACTCAGTTCCTGATGCAGGCTTCAAAAACGGCACTCTCAGCATAACAGTCACAGGCAATGCTGCGGATATAAGTGTTTATTACGGTGATACGCTCATAGCACAGGGCAGGGCTGAGGACGGCAGACAGCTCGATATAACTGTACAAAATATCGTACTGTGGAGCAGTGAGTCCCCCTGCCTGTATAATGTTATCATAAGGACAGATACCGAGGTCATCGGCGAAAAAACAGGCTTCCGCACAGTTTCAACAGATAACGGCGTGTTTAAGATAAACGGCAAGCACTTAAAGCTGTTAGGTGTCAACCGTCACGACAGCTACCCTGATACAGGGTATTATGCAGACCGTGAAAAAATGCTCAAAGACCTGTATCTTATGAAGGCTCATAATATCAACTCTATCCGTACATCGCACTATCCGAATGCCCCCGAGTTTTATAAGCTGTGCGATGAGCTGGGCTTTTATGTTATTGACGAGGCTGATGTTGAGATGCACGGCAACGTCAATATATATCAAAATTTCAAGTGGGACGTTGACGGCGGCAGCTATAACGGTATTGCGTACTCTGCATCAGATAAGCAGTTTTTAAAGGCAGTAATGGACAGAGAAGAGCTTCTCGTCACAAGGGATATAAACCGTCCGTGTGTTATATTCTGGTCGCTTGGCAACGAGAGCGGCTGGGGCGAGAATTTCAAAGCAGGTGCTGAGCTTGTAAAAAGCCTTGACCCGTCACGCCCTGTGCATTACGAAAGCACACACTGCCTTGATAATACGCCGAATGATGTTCTTGATATGACAAGCGAGATGTACCCCTCCATAAATGCTATGAAGGAGTATCTTTCAGGTGATGACAGCCGTCCGTATATACTGTGTGAATATTCGCACGCTATGGGCAATTCCTCAGGCGACCTTGAAGACTATTTTGAGGTCTTTTATTCAAGTGACCGCTTCATCGGCGGACTTGTATGGGAGTGGTGCGACCACGCATTCCCGACCGGAACGACAGCTGACGGCAAAGTAAAATACGGCTACGGCGGTGATTTTAACGAGCTTCATAATGACGGCAACTTCTGCTGCGACGGCGTTGTATACCCTGACAGGACGCCCCATACAGGTCTTAAAGAGATCTCGCAGGTCTACCGTCCGGTAAGGGTGCATAAGACCTCCGCACAGGGGCAGTTTGAGTTTGAGAATATGCTTAGCTTTACAAAAGCAAGCGACATTCTTGATTGCAGATATGAGCTTACCGATATAAGCGGCGTTATCTCGCAGGGGAGTGTGGCGTTTGATCTGCCGGAGCGTGGAAAATGCACGGTGTTTGTAAATCTTAACAAGGCGCAGTTTGAAAATGACGCATATATAAGGTTTATTTTTACATCAAAAAACGACACGCCATACCGTAAAAAGGGCGGTGAAGTATGCTTTGATCAGCTTTTGTTTGCAAAGGGCAGGGAAAAAGTGTTCCCCTCGGTGACAGGTGAAGTTAAAGCTGATGAAATGCCGCTTGAAATAATAATATCCGCTGCCGGCAGAGAGTATACATTCTCAAAACGCACAGCTGAGCTTACAGCAATAAGGGCGGGGGATAGAAATATTTTAAACAAGCCTCTGTCATATAACTTCTTCCGTGCGCCGACAGATAACGACATAGATAAAGGTGACTGGTACAGAGCATATTTGAATGACTATCGTGTGAAAGTATATGATGTTACTCTGACACAGAATGAAGACAGCGCTGTTATAACCACTCACCAGTCGTTTGGCAGGAGTATCATAGAACCGTTTGGCAGTGTAAAAGCGCAGTATACCTTTACTCCCGACGGCAGGGTGAGGATAAGTGCCTCATTTGAGAGTAAAAGCAATAAGCTCACATTCCTGCCACGTTTCGGACTCAGAATGTTTGTAGATAAGACTTTTAACAGAGTCAGCTACTATGGATACGGTCCGGGTGAGAGCTATATAGACAAGCACCGATCGTCCTATATAGGAAGATTTGAAAGCGATATTGCAGATATGTTTGAGGACTATATCCGACCTCAGGAAAACTCATCACACTGCGGCTGTGAGGAGCTTGTTGTAATGGGGGATAAACATAATATCAGAGTGACAGGGCAGTTTAGCTTCAATGCGTCCCGCTATTCGCAGGAGGAGCTTGCATCAAAGCGCCATAACTATGAGCTTTGTCAAAATGAAAACAACATCATCTGCATAGATCACGCCCATGCCGGAGTGGGAACACATTCATGCGGACCTGAGCTTTTGGATAAATACCGTGTGCCGCTGCCTGCGGTCTCCGGTGAGATAATGATAGAAATAGAGGATAAATAATGACTACATATAAAATAGCAGACAAAATGATCGCCATAGAACCGATGTACGCAAGCGTAAGCGAGCTGTGGAAGGGATACGAACACCCCGGCGAGCCTGAGCTTGTCATAAAGACTGTCAAAGATGATATAACCTATGAGCAGGAGCGCTCCGACAGCAACAACATCGCAGAGGGCAAGCCCCCTCATGAGTATGAAGCGCCTTATCTTGAAGAGCTTTCTGTCTACCGCAAGCTGTGTGACTGGCTGCCGTTTTATAACACGGTGCTTTTCCATTGCTCGTGTGTTGTTGTAGGCGGTCAGGCGTATGCCTTTACAGCCAAGAGCGGTACAGGCAAATCCACCCACACAAGGCTTTGGCGTGAATACCTCGGTGAGCGTGCGGTCATGCTCAATGACGACAAGCCGCTTATCAGGTGCAAGGACGCAGCGGCGACTATCTTCGGCACACCTTATATGGGCAAGCACTCGCTCGGCCGTAATATGTCAGCCCCTCTCAGGGCAATATGTATTCTGGAGCGTGGCGAGCAAAACGAGATAGAAAAGCTGACCCGTGAACAGGCATACCCGATGCTCGTTCAGCAGACCTACCGTCCTTTTGATGTTCACGCACTTTCCATGACGATGCAGACGATAGATTCTTTCAGCCGGGGAGTAAGCCTTTACCGCCTGAAAGCCAACATGGATATTTCCGCCGCAAAGCTCGCATTTGAGACTATGAGCAGATAATAAAAAAGTCCACCTGTGCGGTGGACTTTTTGCGTTTGCAATTTATACGAGCTTGCCTGCGAGTTCTTCAAGCTGCGCTCTGCTGTCAGCATTCAGAGCTGATTTTATCGTAACAACAGGCTCTATAAGTGTGATGTCCTTGAACTCATCAACATAGGACTTTATCACTCTGCCTGCCGACGGCGCCCATGAGCCGTTTTCAACGATAGCGACAGTTCTGTTTCTGTAAGTCTTGCTTCTGAGCTTTATCAGGAAATGCTCCATAGGCGGGAACACCCCTGCATCATAAGATGATGCCATAAGCACGAGCCTGTCATACCTGAAAGCGTCCTCTGCTGCTTCTGCGATATCATCTCTTGCAAGGTCAAACAGCGATACCTTTTCAGCGCCCTTTTCCTCAAGCATCTTTGCAAGCTCCTTCGCAGCTTTTGCGGTGTTGCCGTGTATAGATGCGTAAGCGATAGTAACGCCCTTGTCCTCGGGTGTGTAGCTTGACCATACCTGATACTTGCCGATGTAGTATTCAAGGTTCTCAGTCAGCATCGGACCGTGTAAGGGGAGTATCTTCTTTATATCGAGCGCTGCTGCCTTTTTGAGCAGAGCCTGTACCTGCATACCATATTTGCCGACTATGTTGAAGTAGTATCTCCTTGCCTCACAAGCCCAGTCCTCGTCTGTGTCGAGCGTGCCGAACTTACCGAAAGCATCAGCTGCAAAAAGAATGCCCTCGCTCTTTTCAAAAGTTACCATTACCTCAGGCCAGTGTACCATAGCTGCCATTATGAAAGTGAGCGTGTGGCTGCCAAGTGAAAGCTCGTCATTTTCCTTGACAACTATCTTTTGGTCATCAAAACTCACACCGTCAAAAAACTGTTCAAGCATCTGGAAGGTCTTTGCATTACCGACTATCTTCATATCAGGATATTTTCCCATTATAGCGACTATGCTGCCCGAGTGGTCAGGCTCAACATGATCGACTATAAGATAATCAGGGGCTTTGCCGTCGAGCGCTTTGCCGACATTTTCAAGCCATTCGTCGGTCTTTGCTGCATCTACCGTGTCCATTACAGCTATCTTCTCGTCAAAGATGATGTATGAGTTGTAAGCCATGCCGTTAGGCACGTCATACTGACTTTCAAAGAGATCCAAGTCCTTATCGTCAACGCCTACATAAGTAACAGCGTCTGAGATCTTAAAATTTGCCATTTATTATACCTCCGTGATGAATATACACTTATTATACCAAAAATGCACAGCCTTGTCAATACAGACCGGCAGCAAAACGCTCTCCCCAAAAAAGAGGAGAGCGTTATTTTTTTAAAACTCTGAAAGCTGCTTTTGCATTATCTCTATCTTGCGTTTGAGCGGTGAAACATAATGATCCACCTGACTTTTGTTGTACCCGGGCTTTGATTCCTTGATAGGTGCAAAGAACGCCGGCTTTAACAGCAGCATATCGAACGGCTCGCCCTGCTGTTTCTGACTTAGCGCCGTTTCGAGCCTTTCTTCAAGCTCTTCGAGCTGATCTATCTGTATCAGCGTGTCAGCGGTGTCGTAGCCGCCGTCAAACGAGATCGCAAAATTCTTATCCATATATCACCTTTCCACTTTCCTGCTCGTCGAGCATTTTGGCAAATCTCTGCGGCGTTACCGCACTGGAGTAGTAGAAGCCCTGTGCCATGTCGCAGCCGCAGGAGCGTAAAAAGTCTGCCTGCTCCCGTGTTTCAACACCCTCTGCGATAACATCGAGCCCTATGTCGAGCGCCATAGAAATGATATGCTCGATTATCTTTTTACCTCTTTCGCTGCTCATTGAGCTTGAAAGGAATTTCGTGTCTATCTTGATGACATCAAATGGTGTGGATTTGAGCGACCCGAGCGATGAATACCCCGACCCGAAGTCGTCCATAAGCAGCTTGTACCCATCGTCACGGGCAGCGACTATCGCTTCATTTGTGTTTACATTTTCGATAGTTTCGGTTATTTCAAGTTCGATGTATTTTTTGTCTATGCCAAAGTCGTTTATCAGCGAATCAAGCAGCATAAGATAATCATTGTCAGATAAATGTATCCTTGAAACGTTCACCGATATAGGCACAGCCTGCTTGCCGTCTTTAAGCCGTTTGCTTATGTATTCGCAGGCTTTGAGCCACATATACTCATCTATCTTGACGATAAAACCGTTTTGCTCAAATATCGGTATAAAGTCATTTGGCTGCATGAGCGAGCTGTCTGTCTGCTCCCACCTTACCAGCGCTTCCGCACCGATTATCTTCCCGGTGGATATGCTTATCTTAGGCTGTAAGTACATCTTGAACTCATCGCCTGCAAGCGCCTGACGCATATTGTCCTCTATCATCTTCTTGTGGGTGATAGATGCACGCAGCTCCTCATTGTAAAAACCAATGTTTAGCAGCGCATTGCCCTTGACGGAGTTTCTCGCAATATTTGCACAGTCTGACATATACCTTGCAGGCAGCGCCTTGTCGCTTACTAAGTATACGCCAAAGGTGAACGAATACTTGATGTTCTTGTACCCTATCATGCCGTTTTCGAGCTTTCTTATAAAGCTGATTATATCCTCCATGTCCGTGTATGACATCACCAGCACGAATATGTCAGACCCCAGCCTTACATAAGGCTTTGAATCATCGCAAAGCCCGGCAAGAACGTCATTTATATGCTCTATTATCTCGTCGCCGGCTTCAACGCCGTAGACCTCGTTTACCGTCTTGAACTTTGCAATATCGAACTGAATGAACGCAAATTGCCCGTCGCTCTTGTCAAACCTTGACCTTACAGCCTCGGAGAATATGTGATACCCTATGTCGCCCTTGTAGGAGGAGAGTATCTTCTTTTCCATTATCTCACGCTCTGTCAGCCTGTGAACGTGACCTACCGCCTCTGTGACCCTGCGTTCGTTCTTGCGAAACAGCAGACTCATCCTGTACCATTCATACCCCAGCTCACCCTTGAGCCTGAAATTGATAGACAGCTTTTCATCATTCATGCCTGACTCTATTCCCTCACGCACCCTGCCTATCATGATGCGGTAGTTGGAAATATCCTCCGGGTGCATAGCACCGCTTTCAAGCAATGCGGTTATCGGATCGTAGACCTCTGAGTTAAGCTCCGGCAGAAGATAGCTGTTAGACGCCGTCGTCCAGTTGCCGGAAATATAGTTTATATAGAAGTATACCTCGCTGCCGTCATTGAGCAGCAGCTGTGTCAGCCGGCTGCGGTAGTTGTCCTGTGTGGTCGAGCGGTCGTCACTTATGCGCGGTGTGGTCTTTTTAAGGCGCTTTGCCTTGTACATCTTGATGTCTGCACGCCTGAGCGCTTCGTCGATGCTTATGCCCTCTTCGTTGAGCGGCTCATAGCCCGAGCTTAAAGCTATCTTGTAGGGAAATCTTCCGCCTGAGTTGATCCTTTCAAGCTCCTGGTGGAACTGCTCTGTCATATCGTTGGCAGTAACACCCTCGCTCAGCTCCATGATAACAGCAAACTCATCGCCGCCGAACCTTGCACATACAGCCCCCTCGCCGGAGATCTTGACCAAGGTATCAGAAATAGCCTGTATCGCCTTGTCGCCCTCGATGTGCCCGAAGGTATCATTTATGAATTTCAGCCCGTCCATATCAATAGAGAATATGACAGCGCTCTTTTTGTCCTTCCTGCACTTTTTCAGAAGCTGCAGGGCATACTTGTAAAAACCACGCCTGTTGTATATGCCTGTCAGTGCATCTCTTATGTGCATCTCTTCCAGCACAGCATTTGCGTGCTCTAAGTTTATGCGGCTCTTGTAGTTTTCAAGTATCTGGTTTGTGTTTGATATAAACCTGTGTATGTTTTTGAGATTTAACTTGTCGTCATCAAAATCAAACGCTATATATCCTATTACCTCGCCGATAAAATGCAGCGGCGTAAAGAATATCGAATTGTATTTTTCAAGCGCCGATGAAAGATCGGGCAGCAAAGTCTTTATCGGGAAATTAACAGGCTTGTCACCGATCCTCATGCCCTTCATCTCGCAAAGCAGCGTCATCTCACCCGTAAAATGCTCAAAGCTCCTTACAGGGTCTTTGGCGGCAGACAGGAAATCCGAATTTATGCAGCACCATGTGTGATGATAGTCTGAATGTGACAGCATAAGCTCGATAATATCTTCAATATCTTTGCACTCCACGGATTTTGATATGTAGCCGAACATATGCTTCTCGTGCGAATCATACACGGTCGTCATATCATAAAGCTCTATTATCTTGTCGCCTGCGACCTTGCCCGATCTGTCGCCGCAGCCGCAGCTGTCAGTCAGGTCGAGCCTGTAAGGGATAACTTTTTTGACAGGCTCCGTGTAGCCGCCCAGTGCAAAGCTGATCATGCCCAGTACAGTTTCACCGAGCAGCTCGATGTCAGGTGCTGCTGTGGTGATGTTTGGCACATAGTAGTGCTGTAACTGTATACCGTCAAAGCCTGTCACAAGCATATCGTCAGGGACATTTATCCCGTGCTTTCTGAGGACCTGACAGCAGGTTATCGCCATTGTGTCATTGCAGCATATTATAGCCTCCGGCAGAGGCTTGCCTGACGCTAAGAACTCCTCTACGACCCTTTCAGTCGGCTGGTTCCAGAAATCGCCGTAGCCTAACCTGTCCTCCTCAAACGGTATATTGTTTTCTTTGAGTACCTTCTTGTAAACATCTATCCTTGCTTCGGAAAACTCATTTCCCTTGAAGCCTGCGATAAAATTCGTTCTTCTGCACCCGTGATACTCTATTATGTGGCGGACTATCTGCTCAAAGGTGTTGACATAATCAAAGGTGATGCTCGAACAGCCCTCGCAGTCCCTGTCAACGCTTATCACCGGGATATTCATGCGCTTTGCATCAGCTATGATAGAATCAGACACAGTATCGGACTTTATAGCTTCAGGCAGAATGACAAGAGCATCTATAAGCCCTGTGTTTATCAGCTTGAAGATACTCGCCGCCGCTCTTGTAAAAAGAGAATCAATGTACATATCATCAAATGTCGAAAAAAGCATGACTTTCATGCCGCACTGCTCAGCGTGACGGCAGATGCTTTTTATGATATCATGTACAAGCTCCTCCTGTACACCGCATACGCACATACCTATTATTTTGTATTCCTTGCCTGTTGCCTTATCAATATACATACGGCTCCTCCGAAATCATAACAAAAAATAAAGGTGCATTTATATTATTTTAGCACATTATCACAAAATTGTCAATATTTGCTGCGACAAAATATGTAAATTTTATCTAAGCTGACCGCTTTCAAAAAAACGCGCCCTGCGATTGACAAAGTGATAAATATTTGCTATAATAAAATAAATATGTATAATACCATTTATAATGTAAAACAGGTGATATGATGATAAAAAGATTTGGTTTGACATTTGGCGGCTTGCAGCAGAAGATCCTCAATCTTGTGCTGATATTCATTCTTGCCATAATCGGCGTGTTCGGCGGCGTTTCGTACTATCAGAGCAAGCAGCTCGAAAAGATAGTGAACAGCGCCAGCGATAAGCAGCAGCAAAGCATAACAGATGTTTCCACAAATACCATGAATGCTGTGATCAATTCTTCGCTTACAAAGACGACTGCTATGGAAGCGTATATCGCAAATGACATCTTCTCTGAGGTCAGCAGCAATGTTAGTACCCTCCAGTCATTTGCAACAGGGCTTTTCAATAATGCTGACCAGTTCAAAGCACACGATTTTTCATATCCCGACCCGTCAAAAGACGGTGTGGCTACTGTTTCGATTCAGCATGAGGAGGGCGTTGACCCTTATAAGTCAGAGAGCCTGGGTCTTGTTGCCAATATGTCTGATATAATGCTTGCTATGTATCAAAACTGCGATAAATTGTCCTCCTGCTTTATCGCAACGGCAGACGGGTGTATACTTTTCTGTGATGACAGATCCGGCGAGTATGTTGACGAAAACGGCGAGGTCGAAAAATACTTTGAGACCCGTCAGCGTCCGTGGTATAAGGGCGCTGTCGAAGCAGGCGAGCTTTATTTTACCGGTATAGAGCTTGATGCCTTTACCGATATTCCCGGGCTTGTGTGCGCAGCACCTGTCTATAAGGACGGCGAACTTGTTGCGGTCGTAGGTGCTGATATTTTTCTTGAAAGTATCTCCGATTATGTCAAGCAGTCATCTCAGGATGCAGGCTTTATCTGTGTGATAAATGAAAGTGGCGAGGTCATATTCTCACCTCAGACAGAGGGTACCTTCAAGGCTGTGACCTCCGACAGCGCAGAGGATCTCAGAAAGAGCGCCAATAAGGAGCTTGCAGAATTCATCGAGCTTTCCCTCTCACAAAGCACGGGCGTCAAGACTGTCAAGGTCGATAATACCGAGTATTATGCTGCCGGCTCTCCGATGCAGATGCTTGGCTGGGCTGTTATCAATGTAGTCGATAAAGCGACAGTGATGACGCCTACCAATATGATGCTCGATGAGTATAAAAGTATAAATGACGACGCACAGAAGGAATTTGAGGACGGCGCTTCAAAATCTGAGATCACTACGCTTGTCATGATAGCATTTGTGCTTGTTGTCGGAAGCGGTACGGCACTGCTGCTTGCCGGAAAGATAGTCAAGCCTATCGAGCATATGACAAACCGTATCCACGATCTCAGCGGTACTGACCTTGTTTTTAAAATGGAAGATATTTACAAGACCAACGACGAGATCGAGGTGCTTGCAGAGGCGTTTGAGAAGCTCTCCGAGCGTACACGGCGCTATATCATAGAGATAACCGAGATCACTAAGGAAAAGGAGCGTATCGGCACGGAGCTTATGCTCGCCAAAAAGATACAGGCAAATATGCTCCCCAGCCTCTTCCCTCCGTTCCCTGAGAGAAAGGATATAGACATCTACGCTACGATGACCCCTGCAAAGGAGGTCGGCGGTGACTTCTATGACTTCTTCCTTATAGATGATGACCACTTAGGACTTGTCATAGCTGACGTTTCCGGCAAGGGCGTTCCTGCGGCGCTGTTTATGATGATGTCAAAGATACTTGTAAATAATTTTGCGAATATGGATTCATCATCACCTGCAAAGATACTTGAGCAGACAAATAACACTATCTGCCGCAATAACGACGAGGAGATGTTCGTGACCGTATGGCTGGGCATAGTTGAAATATCCACAGGTAAGGTCAAGGCGGCGAACGCAGGGCATGAGTTCCCGATAATCCAGAAGCCGGGCGGTAAGTTCGAGCTGCTCGAAGACGAGCATGACTTTGTTATCGGCGGCTTTGAGGGGTACGAGTACAGCGAGTATGAGTTCACCCTTGAAAAGGGCGGCGGCTTGTTCATCTATACTGACGGTATAGCTGAGGCTATCAATCTTCAGGAGGAGCTGTTCGGTCCTGACAGGATGCTTGAAGCTCTCAATAAAGACCCGGACGCTGCGCCGAAGGTGCTGCTTGAAAATATGAAAAACGCAGTTGATGACTTTGTGGGCGAGGCTGCACAGTTTGACGACCTGACGATGCTCGGTCTCAGACTGCTTTGATGGCTTTGATAATTCATAAGGGCTGTCCGTAGCGGCAGCCCTTTATCATGGAGGGATAAATGTGTCGATAGACCTTGCACGGCTCGGCTCGCTTATGAGCCTTACCTATGACAGCGGGAACCGTCAGCTTTACGGACAGATCATGGGGCTCAACTGCTATGTGCAGTATTTTAAAAATGACGGTATGCTCGCACTGAGGTTTTTTGCAGTTACGGATTATGAGGGCGTCAGAAAGCGCCTTATGGACTTTGGCGCTGCAAATGCAGAGTTTACGTTTTTAAGAGTCGGCAATAACCGCCTGACGGGTAATCTTTTCCTGCCGGATGGCTGCAATGAGGAATTTGCGGCAAATAAGATAATGGCACTTGCGGCATTTGCAAAGGAGAACGGCTTTGTGACCTGCTGCAGCTGCTGCGGAGCAGTAGGTGTGCCGCAGATGTACTATCGCCTTGTAAATGAGACCGTCTGCCTGTGTGAGCCCTGCTCTCACCTTGTTGCGAGCGATGTCGAGCGTACAAACCAGATGCTCGGTTCAAAAAAGCCGCATATCCCGGGTACGGTAATTGGTGCTGTACTTGGAGCTTTGCTGCTTTTTAGTATGAATCTCTGGCTCGGTTCGGGGCTTCAGCCTCTGCTCAGCTTTATTCTTGACGGCATCACGGGTACAGCACTATGTATCTTCTTGGTCAAGAAGTTAGGCAAGCGTGCATCGCTTTTAGGGGCAGTGCTGAGCATTGCACTTTGTATGCTTGCTCTTGCTGCCGGCTCTGTCGGCGCAGAGGCGAGATATTTTGCAGATTTCAATAAAAAACACGCCCCCGAAGAGCAGTATATAATCAGCTATTATGAAAGTATACAGCAGGGGCACGATGTCGTGGCAGAGGCTATGTATTCGGGTGACAGTGAGCTTATGCAGGAGTATTACTCACTCTCTGACATGAGCGGCGAAAAGCTCAGAGACCGCTATAAAGCTGCTAAGCGTATAGATGATAACCAGACCACATGGGACTGTATCAAAAATTTCCCCGATCTGCTCTTTTCGAGCTACGGCGATAAGGTAAGGACTCCCTTTATAGAGAGCGTTATCTCTGGTCTTGTCAGTACGCTGATAATAGGTTTTATTCTATGGCGTTGGTTTATTAAAATGGATCGTGTCAAATTCCGCTATACACCGCTCAGCACAGCGATACAGAATCCGTATGATCTGTTCATGGGCAAGCAGGGCGGTACACCATAAAGGAGGTAATATGAGGATCACAAACAGGATAGCTTCATTTGCATTGAGCGTTGTTCTTTTGGCTTCATCGGCAGCTGTAATGCCTGTTATGACTGCGAGCGCCGGGCAGATGCTCGGTCAGACGGACTTTGAATCGGGCGTAGGTCTGCCGTGGCACGTCTGCGAGAGTATGACAGGCGAAATGGAGTTTGAGATAGATAACGGCGTATATAAGATAAAGATAGTCAACCCCGGCGGCGCATCGAACGGCGGCGAGGACAGGTGGGACTGCCAGTTCCGTTACAGGGGACTCAAAATAGTTCAGGGCTGCTCCTACACACTTGAATTTGACATCACAGCTTCAAACAGCTGCTCTTATTATACCAAGATAGGCGACATGGCAGAGCCTTATGCCGAGGACTGGCACGGCGAGCCAGATCCATCACAGTATGACAGCTACTGGGACGTAAAATGGCTGGAAGCTAATAAAAAGACCCACGTTACTGGTAAGTTCACCGCTAACCGTACTGCCGACGTCGAGTGGGCTTTCCATATCGGCGGCGACAGCGTGCCGAAGGGTACCGAGTTTACCTTTGATAATATGTCGCTTGTGTGCGATAATTCTAATGAATACGACTATAAGGCACCCGAGCAGTATCAGCGTGCCGAGATAGCTGCAAACCAGCTCGGCTACTTTGCAAAGAGGGATAAGAAAGCTACCCTTATCACTGACTCCGACAAGGAAGAGGAGTTCTACCTTAAAAACGAGAGCGGTGATACCGTATATACCGGCAATACTAAGAAATTCGGCTACGACGAGGATTCGGGCGATAATGTCCAGACGCTTGATTTTTCGGAATTTACCGAAAAAGGCAAGTATTACATAGAAACAGCCTCCGGTAAAAAGAGCCGTACGTTTGAGATATACGATACTACCGATAATTACAGCGCTATGCTGTATGACGGTCTTAATTATTACTACCAGAACCGCTCTGCCATAGAGATAAAGGAGGACTATATCACCTCCGGCGATAAGTCATCGCTTGCAAGAGCGGCAGGTCATACTACCGATAACGCTACTATCGAGCAGACGTGGGGTTACAGCGCATCTTCCGGAACGCAGGAGGTGTCGGGCGGCTGGTATGACGCAGGCGACCACGGCAAGTATGTCGTAAACGGCGGCTTGTCGGTGTGGCTTTTGCAGAATATGTACGAGCGTGCCAAAGCACAGGGTGATACAAAGGCATTCGATGACGGCTCGATGTCTATACCGGAGAATAATAATTCCTACCCCGACCTGCTTGACGAAGCACGCTATGAAATGGAATGGATGCTCAAAATGATAGTTGCAGACGGCGACTGTAAGGGCATGGTCTACCATAAAGTCCACGATGTCAAATGGACAGCTCTCGGTATGCGCCCCGATGAGGATACGCTTGAGCGTATAATCAAGCCACCCACGACCTGTGCGACACTAAACCTTGCAGCCTGCGGCGCACAGGCTTACAGACTGTGGAAAGACCTTGATAAAGACTTTGCAGATAAATGCCTTGATGCTTCAAAGACCGCCTATGATGCCGCAAAAAAACACCCCGAGATGTACGCACCTCTTGATGAGAGCGTCGGCGGCGGAGCTTACGGCGATGATGATGCAACAGATGAATTTTACTGGGCAGCCTGCGAGCTTTACGCAGCAACAGGCGACAGCAAGTACCTTGACGATATGAAGTCCTCGGACTACTATCTGAAAGTAAGCTCAAAGCTGTCAAGCGGCGAGAGC
Organism: Ruminococcus sp.; assembly: GCA_017470535.1. Lineage (GTDB taxonomy): Bacteria > Bacillota > Clostridia > Oscillospirales > Ruminococcaceae > NK3A76. The sequence goes on from JAFUYP010000004.1 coordinate 31,818, forward strand.
GTTGATACAGTCGGTACTTTTGACTGGGGGCATACATCAGCACTTGGCAATATGACGCTTGCTCTGTCTGATAAGCTGTCTGATGATGATAAAAAGACCCTTGCAAAGAGCTTTTCCGATACATCGGATACATATATAGACCTTGAAAGCAAGCAGGGCTACGGCGTGCCGTATGCACAAAGCACTATCTCTTATGCAGACGGCGATAAGGGCTATGTGTGGGGGTCAAACTCCTTCGTGCTTGATAATTCGATAGTTATGGCTTATGCCTATGACATGACGGGGGAGGATAAATATTTAAACGGCGTTGTCGGCGGTATGGACTATATTCTCGGGCGCAACGGCAGCGACTATTCGTATGTCACAGGCTACGGCAGCCATGCTACGACATATCCTCACCATAGATTCTGGTCGGGTCAGGAGTTCGAGGGGTTTCCTTTAGCACCGTCAGGCGTGCTTTCAGGCGGTCCCAACTCCGGAATGGAGGACCCGTGGGTCAAGGGCAGCGGCTGGAAAAAAGGCAAGATTGCTCCGCAGAAATGCTACCTTGACCATATAGAGGCGTGGAGCGTCAATGAGTGTACTATAAACTGGAACGCAGCACTTGTGTGGGCTGATTCCTTCCTGTGTGAGCAAAACGGCGGTATCGTCACAGGTGCTGTCTACGTCAGCGATGATAAGGCAGAGGACACAAAGACCGTTACCGAACAGACCGTCTCATCAAGCGAGTACGATAACTCAAAGACTAATGAGGAAGTCGTAAAGAATACCGGCAGTTCCGATGAAAAGAACAGCGACAGCTCAGACAGCTCTGAGGCAGAGGATAATGACGGCGGCAGCAGCAATACTTTGATCTATATCATTATAGGCGCTGTTGTGCTGCTCGCACTGGTTTCGATAGAGGTATTTGTCTATAACGTACTTAAACTCAAAAACGGAGATAACACTAAGGAGGATAAAAAATGAAAAAGAAGATATTGACAACCTGCGCATCACTGACGCTTGCACTTAGTATGGTAACAGGTATCATAGGTATAGGCGGTGTGTCTGAACTTGGGGATGTGATGAATGATAACAGCAGTATTTTCGGATCTGCTGTTATCAGTGTGAGCGCAAAGGAATACACCACACCGCAGATGAGCTTTAAAAACGTCTACGCCGATGTTATAAAGGTGTCGGTCGATAATTATAAGTCGATGAAGGGCAGCCCTGATATTTATGTGTATGTGGACGGTAAGTACGTCAAGAAAATGAAATATAAAACGCTCAAAAGCGCAAAGGGCAAGATCAACATTTACTCAAACGGCAGCAAAAAGCTCAAAGCATCGACAAAGTATAAGGTGAAGCTCACCGCAGTATACAGCGACGGTACAAAACAGAGCAAGACAAAGTCAGCGACCACCCCGACTGACAGCTACTGGACAGTGCATAAGGGCGTATCAGTTTTTTCACGCAGCGGCGGTAAATTCGTAAAAGCATTCACTCTTGATAAGGACTCTGTATATAAGGGAACAGCAGTCGATAAAAACTGCAAGAAGATAGCAGGAAAGGCAAAGAGCAAGACTGCGAGATACCTTAAAATAACCGTCCCGGTAGAAAACGGCAAAAACTCTCTGGGTGAGATGCAGTATAAGAACAAGACCTACTACGTTGACTATAAAATGGATAAAAAGATAAACCGCAAGTCGCTTGACAGTGTAAGAAACAAGGTCGTAAACTACGCTGTATCCATGACAAAAAAGCCAAATCAGACCTACCAGCTCAGCGGCGAGTATGTTTCAGGCGATACAACAGTTTCCGACTGCTCCGGACTTGCAGAGCTTTCATATTTACAGGTAGGGTATTATCTTGAGCATTATTCCGACGCTCAGGCTAATAACTACGGCAAGAAGGTATATAACAATACCGTTCCTGCCGGCGATGAGGGCGGCACACCTATCTATACTAAAAAGAACGCAAATTCAAGAGTTGATTATTCAAAGCTCAAAAAGGGCGACCTTGTGTTCTTCCTCTGCCAGAACAACAGCCAGACAGATAACAGCCAGTATACCACATCTCTCGGTCTTGGTCATGTAGGAATGTACATAGGTGACGGCAAAATGGCACACTTCACCGCAGGCTATGGCATCTATAACCACCCCTGCCGTATAGAAGACCTTGCGGCATATGAAAACACACAGCTCCCTGTTGCTGTTGCAGTAAGATACATCTACTGATAGATAAATAACAAAAAGACTACCTGCCCGGGTAGTCTTTTTTTGCTCTATTGCGGTGCCTGTTCTTTCATAACTGCAAGTGCTGTCTTTATGCCGTCAACTGCGGCTGACATTATACCGCCGGCATATCCTGCTCCTTCTCCACATGGGTAAAGCCCGGGCATCGAGAGCGACTGCCGCTTGTCGTTCCTTGTTATCCTGACAGGGGAGGATGTCCTTGTTTCCGGAGCTGTCAGTAAAGCCTCACCGTCTGAGAAGCACTTCATCTTCCTTGCAAAGCTCATAAGCCCGGTTTTGAGCATATCACTTACATACCCCGGGAACAGCCTTTGCAGATCAGCCGCCATAACGCCCCTTGAATATGTAGGCTCTATGACCCTGCTCAGTGCAGGCTTGCCGCTTAAAAATCCCCCGACCGTGCAGGCAGGAGCTTTGTCGCCTGTCAGCCTGTAAGCCCGGCGCTCTATTTCCCTTGCAAAGCTCATTCCGTCAAGTACGCCGCCCCCGAAGTCCCCGGGAGTTACTGACACGACTATCGCTGCATTGGCGTTTTTCCCGTCACGGGCAAATTCACTCATGCCGTTTGTGACGGTAGTTTCCTCCTCCGAGGCTGCCGGCACGACCATTCCGCCCGGACACATACAGAAGCTGTATACTCCACGCCCGTTTTTATCTCTGTATGACAGCTGATATTCGCCCTTTGGCAGCAGCGGATCATTGGCATTCCTGCCGTAAAGAGAATCATTGACCGCCGTTTGTAAATGCTCTATCCTTGCCCCGACAGAAAACGGCTTTGGCTCTAAGAAAACATCTTTTCCTGCAAGCATCTCAAACGTGTCCCTTGCCGAATGCCCTATCGCTAATATCACCGCCGAGCATTCTATCTTTGTGCCGTCACTGAGCGTAGCGTAAATGCTGCTGCCCTTGTGTTCAATGTCACAAAGAGCCGTTTCAAATCTTACCTCACCGCCGAGCGAGATAAGCTCTTCTCTTATCCCCTTGACGACATTTCTCAGCTTGTCAGTGCCTATGTGCGGCTTTGCCTTGTTGAGTATCTCCTCAGGTGCGCCGAACGAAACAAACTCCTTCAATACCACACGGCATAGCTCGTCCTTGTGACGGCAGGTGAGTTTGCCGTCTGAAAACGTCCCTGCACCGCCCTCACCAAACTGTATGTTAGTCTGCCGGTCAAGCGTACCTCCCGACATATATCTGTCAACTCTTTCTATTCTTTTCTCTATCCCTGCGCCACGCTCTGCGACTATCGGCTTGTAGCCGTATCTTGCGAGCGTAAGGGCAGCAAACATTCCCGCAGGACCAAAGCCCACAACAAGTACACGTCCACTTTTATGTACAGTTCCTATCTCTGGCTTTATCCTGCCCTCGGCTGCGACAGCTGCGTCTTTGTATTTTGCTGCAATGCTTTTTTCACGCTCTTTATCCCCCAGGGATAAGTATACCGAATGAACGAACCTTATATTGCTGTTGTCCCTTGCATCTACCGAAGTCTTGTGAATGTCAGCTTTTTGTACCTCGCCGGGTCTTACGCCGACAGACTTTAACGCCTTTGCTGTCACCTGTTCCTCTGATGAATCGGGCGGCATTTTGATATTGTTGATTATAAGCGGCATATATCCTCCATAAAAACAGCCCTGCAAGCACAGGGCTGTAAAAACTATTTGCTTATCGTTATCTGTATCTCGTTATTGCCATAGCACCATACGTTGTTGTATTTTTTAGCGTATATTGTGGCATTCTTTATCATAGAGCCGGTCGAATTCCCTACATCAGACAGATCTATCTGTGCTTTGAGGTCTTTCGCTTTAAGCTCAGATATTATCTTTTCAGGACCTATGATCGTCACATCGGTGAGCTGTGCTGTGTCAAAGTCTACCTTCTTGCCGCTCGGCAGATTGATGACCTCAAACTGTGAGTTAGGTATCTTGAACGTCTTGCTCGTGTACCCCTTGTTGTCGAAGCTCACTTTTACCGACTGTATGCTGTCCGCAGAGATCTCGCTGTTTGCAAGCTGTAACTCAAACTTGAAGTCCTTGCTCAGATCGACCTCGTTGAGCGCTATCGTGCCTATCGTGATGTCCTCATTGTCATCGTCATCAAGATCGGTCGTCAGTATCGAGATAGGATCATTGGAGATCTTGTAGCTGAGCGATCGAAGATCAAACCCGGGCGGCGTGTTTACAAAATCGACAGTCAGATTTCCGGTCTTCTTTTTGAACAGAGGGAAGTTTATCGTGTACTCTTCCTCCGGAAGCTCGTAGCTGCTGTTGTCAAGCAGATTGTCGAACTTATCATAAAGCATTATCTTGCTCGTTGTTATCTGTGTGTCCTGAGATATGCTCACAGTCTTGTCAACTACTGCATATACCTTTGCGATGTTTGAAAGATCATTTTCAGCACCTGTTATCTTTATCTTCGACGGTGTGCAGGAGATGTTCCCGAGAGAGTACCCGTCCTCTGCCGAAACATTCGGAGCAGACGGCGAGAGATCAAATTCCTTTGATGATATAGAGTCAAACTGCACCTCTACCGTTTCCGGAGTTATCGACAGTATTGACAGCTTGTCAGACGAGTGTGCGCTCGTTACATCAATGTCGAGCTTGTATGTGCCTTTTTTTGTCACACTCGAAACATCTACCGACGCTGTAAGATCATTTGCCGAGTAGCTGCCTATCTCGTAGTTCATGCCCTCTATCATGACATCTACCGTGATGTCCTTGTATCCGAGAGCTGATAAGCCCTTTTCCTCAGCGATAGTGCCTGTAAGTGACAGCTCCACCGGTACAGATGAGATAGTCTTGCTTATCGTCGGGTACTGCGTGATAGAAAGTATCATCCAGATTATAACAGCAAGAATTATCGCCAGTATCCTCTGCCCGAGGTCGGTGCCGAGCTTTGCGTGCAGTTTTCCGTGTCTTATTTTTTCCATTTTGACAACACCCTCCCTGCAAATGAATTCTTATCCTTGCCTGAAGTCGTCTTGTCCTGCTCGTGGATAAGACGGGTGATAAGCAGCTTTTTAAGGCTCTCCTTCGAGTAGCCCCTTGTAAGCTCACCGTTCTCTGCGACAGAGATCTTGCCTGTTTCCTCAGATACGACTATTACTATCGCATCGGAATTCTCGCTCATGCCGATAGCCGCTCTGTGACGTGAGCCTAACTGCTTTGCGATAAGCTCCTCCTTCTGCGGCTTTGGCAGAAAGCACCCTGCTGCGAGTATCATGCCGTCACGCATTATAACAGCTCCGTCGTGCAGGGGAGTGTTCGGGAAGAAAATATTTCCGAATACCGCTGCTGACGGCGTACAGTTAAGTATCGTGCCGGTGGCTATCTGCTCACCGAGCCTTGTTTTCTGCTCGCAGATGATAAGCGCACCTGTGCAGGTGGACGACAGATCCTGTGCAGCGTCACATATAGCATCAATGGCATTTAGCCAGTGTTCATTTATCTCATCAGGCTCATTCTGTGTGAATATCGAGCCTATCTCTGTAAATCTCGTTCTGCCGATACGTTCTATTATTCTTCTCAGCTCCGGCTGGAACAGTATGATTATCGCCAGAAAGCCCCACTGGAAGCAGTTTTTAAGAATGAAGCGCATCGTCTGTAAATTGGCAATAAAGGCAATAAGGTATGCCGCCACCAGCACGATGATACCCTTTACCAGCTGTTGTGCTCTTGTTTCACGCACAAGCCTTATCCCGTGGTATATCAGGTATGAGAGCAGCGCCATATCTATTATGTCAGTTATTCTTATAGAAACGAGAATATTCCAGATCGACTGGAAGACCTCACTAATACTCATCATAATATATACAGTCCTTTTTAGTCACATACTTATACATATTATATTATATCATATTTTAGGTATCAGTACAAGGGCAAACAGAAAAAATTCCAAAAAAATATGCAGGATATTTAAAAAATCCTGCAACGATATATCATATATTTACTTTTTTGTCAGCTATCTTCTCTATTTCCCTGCAAAGCATCATCGTCTGCCGTGAGTCGTTGAAAACCGACGGCGAGAACCTCACCGCCCCGGTGAGCAGCGTACCCAGTGAGTGGTGTGCAAGTGCTGCACATTGTAATCCGCCCCTTAGCGCAAATCCCTTGCTGCTGAGATAAGCCGTCACCTGTTCTGATGTGTACCCCTCGATATTGAAGGATACTATCGGGGCATAGCTTGCCTTATGGCTTCTGTAAATGGTGATGTTTTCGTGCTTTTCAAGCGTTCTTATAAGCTGCTGACAAAGTGCGCTCTCGTGTGAAAAGATATTCTTCCTGCCCTTTTGACTGACAAAGTCTATCCCCTTGCCAAGCCCCATTATGCCGACAGTGTTTATAGTGCCGCTCTCCATTCTCTCAGGCCATAATCCTGTCTGTTCAAGCTCTGCACTTGTCGCACCTGTGCCGCCCTCTATTATCGTTGAAAGGGGATATTTTCCGTTTGTGATGAGCAGACCCGTCCCGGTCGGACCGTATAGCCCCTTGTGACCCGACGTGCATAAAAAGTCTATCCCGTCGTCGATCGTCACATCTAAAACACCGCTTGCCTGCGCACAGTCGCATATAAACGGTATATCATGCTTTCCTGCAAGCTCTGCTATTCTTTTTACCGGCAGTATCTGCCCCGTGACATTTGACGCAGCCGTGCATATTATGCACTTGGTCTTTGGGGTGATAAGCTCTTCAAAATCCCTTACAGTTTCATCATCATCGTTTGAGACCCTTGCGATGCTGTACTTTACCCCTCTGTGCCTGAAAAGATCATATACAGGCCTTGCGACAGAATTGTGTTCAAGTGAGGATATTATCGCCTCCCCTCCGTATTGCAGTATCCCTTTTATAGCCATGTTGAGGGCATATGTGCAGTTTGGTGTAAATGCGACGTTCTCCACCTCGCTTTTAAATAGATCAGCTGCCTTCTGCCTTACATCAAATACCTGCTGAGCTGCCTCACGGGAGATCCTGTGACCGCTCCTGCCGGGATTGCCGCCGTAACGCTGCACCGCAAGCTGTACTGCCCGGCTGACCGGCTGCGGCTTAGGGTAGGTGGTAGCTGAGTTGTCAAAGTTTATCATTTCTCACCCTCCTGCATTTATCAGAATGTTCCCGTGCGGCAGACCGTGCTTTTCAAGCATCAGTATTATCTCCTTAGGCGGCTTTGTCACCTGAATGGAATATCCGCACCCTGTTCCTAAATTCTTGGGCGTTCTTGTTATCTCACAGTAAAAGCCCTGGTCATTGAGCAGACGCTTGGCTTTCATGGCATAGGTTATAGAAGTCATAGCAATAAGTGATTTTGGCATTTTTCACCGCTCCTTTCAAAGTGTACTTACTCTAAAATATGCAGCAGCCCCATACTTTGCTAAAAGTTAAAAAATAAGTAATGACAATTGACTTGTGATGTGTTATAATAAAAAGGATAAATGGATAAAAGGGGATATACCATGAGTGTTAAAAAAATAAAAATAATGTACGGCTCGTGTTCCGCAAGGGTCTACGGCTATATCTATGAGCAGGAGGACGCATCACAAATGGGGGATAAGTCTGTGATACTCTGCCACGGCTATAACAGCTCTTTCAGATATATTGAGGATCTTGCCTTCAAGCTCGCAGAAAACGGTATCACAGTGTTAGGCTTTGATTTTCGCGGCGGCAGTAATGACAGCATCTCTATGGGCTCGCCGCTTGACATGAGCGTACAGTCTGAAGTCGAGGACGCTCTTGGGGCGATAGAGTTTATAAGGCGCACCCGTGCTGAGCGCTGTAAGGAGCTTTACCTCTACGGCGAGAGCCAGGGAGGGCTGGTCGCATCGCTTGCAGGCGTGTCGGCGGCAGATAAGATAAACGGCTTGTACCTGCTCTACCCGGCATACTGTATACCCGAGGATATGGGCAGTGTAACACCTGATGAGAACGGCGAGTTCTGGATCATGAATATGAAGCTCTCAACTAAATTTCTGGACGGTCTGCCGAAATTCGATGTTTATGAGATGATGAAGTATTTTCCGAAAAAGATCCGTATAGCTCACGGCGATGCCGACCCGATAGTAAGGCTCAGATATTCGCAAAGGCTTTATGACGAGCTTAAAGCGCTTGATAAGGATATAACGCTTGACATCTACCCGAATGAAACTCACGGCTTTAAGGCAGATGCAAGAGAAAAATGGACAAACACCATACTTGATGATATGAAAGGAGAGTAAAATATGTACACACAGGGCAAGTACCCCATAGTATCAAAAAAAGCGATAGCAAAGGGGATGTTCGATATAACTATCCATTGTCCCGAGGTCGCAGCGGCAGCTGAGCCGGGGCAGTTTACGCAGGTGGCGGCAGAGGGGTTCTTTTTAAGACGTCCTATATCTATCTGCGGTATTGATAAGCAAAAAGGCACGCTCAGGATAGTTTTTGAAGTAAGGGGCAGGGGAACAGATAAGATCTCCACTCTGAACGAAGGCAGCCTTATTGATATAATAGCTCCTCTCGGCAAGGGTTTTACAGTGCTTGAAGGCAAAAAAGCTATCTGTATCGGCGGCGGTATCGGAACTCCACCTATGCTTGCGATAGCTAAGGAATACGGAGAAAATGCCACAGTCATAAGCGGCTTTCGCAATTCATCTGTCGCAATATTGCAGGACGATATAAAGGCACTGGGTGCTAAGGCTGTGCTGTGTACAGATGACGGTTCAGCAGGCATAAAGGGCTTTGTCACAGACGCTCTTAAAGCTGAGCTTGAAAAAGAAAAGCCCGACATCATCTACGCCTGCGGTCCTATGCCGATGCTTAAAGGTGTGGCAGCCGTTGCACAGCAAAACGGCATAAAATGCGAGGTGTCCTTGGAGCAGCGTATGGCGTGCGGCGTCGGTGCCTGCCTTGTCTGCGTGTGCAGGACAGTTAAGGACGGCAATGAGATATTCTCTCACGTCTGCAAGGACGGTCCGGTGTTTGATTCAAAGGAGGTTGTTTTCGATGGCTGATCTCAGAGTACAGGTCGCTGGTGTAGAGTTTAAAAACCCTGTTATCCCGGCAAGCGGCTGCTTTGGCTACGGCAGGGAATATGAGCAGTTTTATCCGCTCTCAAAGCTCGGCGGCATTTCCGTCAAGGGCACAACAAGATTTGAGCGCCTTGGCAACCCGGGACCGAGGGCTGCGGAAACCCCTTCGGGTATGCTCAATTCGGTGGGTCTGCAAAACGGCGGTATTGAGAAATTCCTCTCCTATGAGCTGCCGAATCTCAAAACAAAAGGCACAACGATAATCGCCAATATCGCCGGCTCAACAGTCGAGGAGTCGGGGGAGATAGCTGCAATGTTAAATGGCAGCGGTGTCGATATGATAGAGCTTAATATCTCCTGCCCGAATGTCAAACAGGGCGGTGCTGCGTTCGGTACAGACTGTAATGTAGCCGGTCAGGTCACAAAGGCAGTAAGAGATGCAACGGATATTCCACTTATGGTCAAGCTCTCCCCGAATGTCACAAGTATAACCGATATAGCCAAAAGCGTCGAAGCAAACGGCGCAGATGCGGTGTCACTTATAAACACTCTCCTCGGTATGAGGATAGATATAAACACACGCCGCCCCATTCTGAAAAACAACGTCGGCGGTCTGTCAGGACCTGCGGTGTTCCCGGTCGCAGTAAGAATGGTCTGGCAGGTCGCAAATGCTGTTGGTATCCCGGTGGTCGGAATGGGTGGTATAGCCTCGGCTGAGGATGCAATTGAAATGATGATGGCAGGTGCGTCTGCTGTTCAGGTCGGTGCTGCGATATTCTCAGACCCTTTTGCACCGATAAAGATAATTGACGGCATGAACGACTGGTGCGATAAAAACGGCATCTCAAAGATAGCAGACATCACCGGCACTGTATCCCCGTGGGGCTGATACTCAGGCAGCTTTAAGGCAACACCGCACGACCATTGTGTGTCAGTATGCAGTTGTTCAGCTTTGCTGAACACACCGGATTTTCGTCAGAATGCCCATTTTTGCCAAAGTTTACCTGACGTAAGACAAGGTAAAATTGGGTATTATGACGGAAATCCGGCAAGCAGATGGCACACAAAGGTATCCGCCGGTGGTCGTGCGGTGTTGCCTTAACAGGTAACAGTTGTGGAATGCGCCTGCGGCGCATGATATGCTCATAAAACAAAAAATATCCCGGAAGGATCTTTTCTTCCGGGATATGCTTTGGCGCTTTAGCATAAAACAACCCCCAGTTCTACTGGGGGTATTAAAAAGCTTTAGCAAACGCTTTAAAATAACCTCCAAGTATGGTACAATAGTAAAAGGTTTGGCGACCGCATTACTAAAGTAAA
>JAFUYP010000001.1 GCA_017470535.1 Ruminococcus sp.
CAATGGGGTGCGTTTCTTCCTCGGCTCTCTGATAGCCCTGAGCAAAGACATTTCTCACGAAAGTCTCCATTTCGGCACGGTTCATTGATTTGATCTGCTTGTATAATGCACGGTTTACTAATTCTTCGGTTTCGTTATCCACTGCATTTCACCTCCGATCTGCTCTATAAGTCAATTATAGCACGAACGACGGTATATTGCAATGAAAAGGGTGTGAAAAAGTGTGTGGAGATTGACTTTTTCGGGGGGAAGTGTTATAATATCAATATCAGTTAGCGTCGTATAACCAATTTGAGGTGATGAAAGATATTGTTGAGCTTTTTATATGGTCTGATCGGTATCATACTGCTTACCGCCTATTGCCTGATCGGTGCTTTCGCTGCACCGCAGATCGCCTATTGGACTATGACACCAAATGCCCAAAAGTTACTTGAAGAATACGGTATCAGCAGGAAGTTCAACCTAAAAGGCAAGATCTCGTTTGCAATACTGACTGCGGTCATTTGCGCTCTGTATCTCATCACAATCATATCAGCAGGAAAACAGGGCGTGAACTCCGGTATGAATTTCTGGCAGCTCAGTATCCGCTTTGTGATATTCTTTTGGATGATCTCTATCTTCGATGCTGTTGTTCTCGACTGGTGGATGTTCACGAAAACAAGGATATTCGGCATACTCTTGAAACAAAAAACGGGAAAGACACCTTCCGTATGGAGCGTTGAACCGCAATGGGACGGCAAGGAGATACATAAACTTATCATAGAAGTTTTTGTATCGGCGGCACTTGCGTGGATATTTCTGAAAGTGATGAAGTAATTGGTGAAACACGGATAGACCGTCCTCATCAGACGGCTATCCGTTTCTTATTATTCCGCATACCCACAATCCGTAACAGTCAGCTCGGTATGCTCGCTGTCCTGCGGATCGTAAATATCATATATCACTGAACTGCACCCCATAGACTTGCAGAACTCTGTTGCCTTGCTAAGAAAATCAGACGGAATATCAGTGAGAGATCCATTGTTCTTTACAAGCATAACTCCGCTTTTACGCAAGTCCTCTATAAATTCCTCACTCGTCATCATCATTCACCTCAACACGTTCTTCGCCCTCGCTGGTTTCAAGGGTTACAGCGTGGGCATAGATCAGCCAATCATTCAGGCAGTCAAGGGAGCAGTAGCTCTGATTGGTGTCCTGATGCTTGTAATAGCTCTTGCCTGCCGGAATTTCCTTATAACAGTTCGCACAAAACATGACCGCACCTTACACATATATCATCGCTTCAAACACGCTTTCCCTTGCCTGCTGCTGAAGCAGATTTCCTATCGCACCCTCGGTGACAATATCACCCTTTTCATGGGCTTCCTGAAACTCACGGCTGTTCGCTTTCAAAAGTTCCTCCTGACTGTCAAGAGCGTCGAACACCTTGTTGTCAAGGTCGGAGAGATACTGAAAAATCTCCCCATTGTCCACAAGTCTCTGCAAGCGTTCGGGGTTTTCTTCCTCCGAATAGTGCAGATGATAGCGGATATAGTCACGGAAGAAACGGTGTTCCTCGGTCTTGAATGTCTTAGTGTGAACGTGCGTGACCGTCTGCGTGTCTGTATCTACTGACCATACGGGCATTTCGCCACGATCAGGCACATTCACAAGCTCCTTGCTCTTAAAGATCATAGCTGTACCTCACTTTTTCTTCTTCATCATAAAGTAACCGCTAACTCCCACACCTGCGGCGATAGCCACTCCTGCGATGATCGGCATAGGGTTGCTCTCTGACGCACCTGAACGGCTCTCAGAAACGCTTGAAGCGGTGTCGGGTGTAACTTCACTGTCTGAACCCGAAACGCCCTCAGAAGCCGATTCCGTTCCGCCTGAGACCTTGCCGATCACTCTCGGTGAGCCGTTGCCGTCATCGTCGATATGCCTGCCCTGCGGTACTTCGGGTTCTTCATCGTCCTTTAATGTGCTGAACGGCGGAAAGCTGTCTACGGTGTTGCCGTTTTCATCGGTCATGATCCAATTGTCCTGCCAATAGGTGAAAGAATAGCTGTGTTCGGGAGTTTCGATAGTCCAGTTGCCGTTGTCATCATCGTTAAAGTCGAAGTCCTCGATGTAACTGCGGTAGTAGTCCTTGTATTCGTATTTCAGCTCTCCCAGCTCGGACCAGTCATATTCCTCCGAGCCGTAGTTCTCGTCAAGCCACTTGTCTAACAGGTGGTGCTTGTATGATGCTTCGGGAAAGTCAATGCCGTTATCACCCTTGCCGTTCCACATATCCTCCCATATCTCGGCTTCAATGTAGTCTCGGTCAAGGTTTTCGGCGGCATAAGCCGTAAGCCCGGAGTTGAGCGCCATTACAGCGCAGAATACCGCAGTTATTAACTTTTTTATGCCCATTTGATTATCCTCCCGTATCAAATCAGAACAGCACTCCGCTGTCGCTTACGGCATAGCTTTCGCCGTTATCCTCGGTGATGCTGTTGCTGCCGTCCTCGCCGTTCTGCTTTCTGCGGTAGCCCGGGAAGTGTACCTCGTTCACCTTGATCTCCACGGAAGAACGTTTCTCGCCGTTCTTCTCAAAGGTGGAACTTCTCAGATTGCCGACTACGGTGATCATCTCGCCCTTAGAGAACATATCATTGATGAACTCTGCATTATGATTCCATGCAGTGCAGTTGAAGAAGTCTGTTTCGGGCTTCTCCGCACCCTTCTTCTTGGGGCGTTCAACTGCGATGCGGAACTTGCAGAGGGGTGTCTCGCCTGTGTAGCGGAGTTCGGGATCGGCAGTAAGTCTGCCTGTTTCGATTACGATGTTGGTCATAGTGATTACCTTTCCTTTCTTGGTTTCGGGTTTCTTTTCGTTTGCTATGATTATATTATACTATGCAATATCCCTATTGTGAAGTATAATTTTCGGAAGATTTTGAATTTCGGCAATGCGCAGCACAAATGATAGTTTCCTCGGTGTACTTTCACCAAAATTCCGATTATACTTGACATATCCCTATCTATATGATAGAATGGATATAATAACCGAAATCGGGGTGATAAGATGTATAAACACACTTGTCAGCTCTGCGGAATGGAGTTTGAATCGCCGTCCGCAAGAGCGAAATACTGCATTTACTGCCGTGACAAGGCACAAGTCCTGCGCAATAAGGCATACAAAGAGAAGAAGCAAGCCGGTGAAGCGGTAGCTATCGGAAGTGAACAGGTCTGCTCCCTCTGCGGAAAGACCTACACGGTGACGGCAGGCTCACAAAAATACTGCAAGGAATGCCAGGGAAAACAGGCACGTTCAAAGAAAATATCCTCCAATGCTCAGTATGCCAAAGCAAATTACAAAACGCTGAAGCTGTATGTATCTGCCGAGGAGCGTGATGCTATCAAGGCTTATGCGGAGTCGCTGGGAATGAGTGTCAATAAGCTGATGCTCACGGCTCTTGAAGAATATAAAATTAATCATGGTAAGGAGATTTAAAACTATGAATCAGGAAGATAAAGAATTTCCACTTGACTCAAAAAAGAACTGTTGCATTTATCTTAATAGAATAATATCATCTTGTGAATTGTGCATGGACAAAATGAAGGCTTATAATACTGAACTTAAAGAGTATGTTGACAAGTACAGGGGACAGGATATTGTTCCTTATAAAATATACAGCGAAATGACTGATAAATCCTATAATGTAATATCATATCTTGTCAATTTACTCGGTGATTCACAGACGGTATCTATATCGTACTTTAAATATCGAAATTACATAAGTAAGCATATAAAAAGAGGAAATACTGATATTCCGTTTTTGAAGGCAACTTCGGAAATTTCTGAACTCTTAAATCAATTTAACAGAGAACGAAACTGGCTTAATCATATTCCTGAATCGTTATTGATTGAAGAATTAAAAAGAGTCGACAATGGGAAAATGGAGTTTCCTATGAATCCCGTAGAAATTATGCATTACAACTATGTAACCTTTGAATATTTTAATAACTTGTACTTGTCAAACTGTGAATTTTATGATCGAGCAAGAAGACTAATTCAGTTTGCCAAAAAAGAGTATTCTATGCTTATGGGTTGTAGCATACTCTATCCAAGAGTTTACTCAAATAAACCTGTAAATGTTGATAAAAGTATTGCTGCAATAGAATCCGCAAAAAAGCAAGGGATTAAAATAGAATAATGAAATCACTCCAAATCCCCACTCTTTTTCTTCTTCCTGCGCTGTTCTTCCTCGGCTCGCTGCTGTTCGTTGCCGAGGTACTGTTCGATCTGCTGTAAGCTCTTTGACAGCACTTCGGTTTCATTTGCGGTCTGTGAGTAAAGCGCTTTTTTCTGCTTCTGCTCCGCTTCAAGATCGGAAATAGTTTTCCTTAAAAGCTCAAGGCTCGGTACGCTTCCCGAAGGGTACCAGTCTTTGAGCTTTTTTACTGCGTCCTTGTACTCATCAAGCTCGTTGCAGAAGTCGCTGTGATATTTCCTTTTGGCTTTCCCCGTAAGTGATTTCAATCGGTCATTATATGGTTTGTTTTTTACATAGGCTTCCATAAGTTTTAGCTGTGTTCTCAGGTCTTTTATCTGCATACCGATAAGGTCCAGCTCGTCCTGCAATTTCATTTGCTTGGCAAACGATATCTGAGCTGCACTTTTGGTCTGTTCATAGTCAAGTCCTCGCAGGGCTATCTCATTCATCGCTTTGCTGACCGCTTTCATGTTTTCACGGTCTGCCCAGCGTGTGAGTGCAGGCGCTTGCAGGAATTTTTCTGAATCGGTCTTTATAATATTTGCAGAAGCAATATAAGACATATTCTTTTTGTAATTCCTTATGCGGTTTTTTATCCGTGGAGTTTCATAAAACCAACCCAACGTCCTTGCCCTCGTCATTTTGGAACGAGGGTTATTCTCTTTTTGCTCCCTAAGCATAAATTTGAGGTCTATCTTATGATTGGGGTTATAATCTGCAAGCACACCAAAGTCAGCGCATTTCTTTAGAAAATCATCAAAATCATCGCTTGATTTTATTACCTGATCTATTGCATATTTCAGCTTTGATTTCCACGAAAGGTGAAACCGATCCATTGACCATTCATAATGGGACTTACCCTTTGTGCTTTCGTGATCCTCTATTACAGAAAGCCCATGATTTCTGCACACTTCATCTGACATTTCCAACAGCTTGTTGCAGGAGGGATCGCTTTTGCGGTTTTCAAGCGTTTCAAACGTTCTGCCGTTATACATATTTATGTTATTGAAAATACAGTGGATATGGATATGATCCTTGTCGGTATGAACGGCAAGATAATATTGATATTCTCCGTGAAGGAGTTTTTCCGCCAGCTCCTTTCCGACCTCTAAGGCTTTTTCGGGAGTTATTTCCCCGGGCGCAAAACTTTGAATAAAATGCTGTGAAAGCACAGAGCTTTTTCCCGTTCCTTTTTCAGCTCTGACTTCTTCAAAATCTCGGCTTGCCTGATAGGGATCGTGACTGCAAGCGTTTGTGACTATCAAAAATCTGTTTTCTGTTTTTGCCGGGCTTGCAATGTAGGCGAGGGCTTTACTTTCAGTAACAGTGATCGGAAAAATTTTAGTTGTTGCCAAATTTCATTTACTCCATTCTTTATCTCTGCAATATCTTCGAGATAAATGTTTCCTGTTGAATTTACACGGACTGCTATCTGATTTATATTGTTTGAAACGCTGTTAAGCTTGTTGCGAAAATCTCTAACCGTATCATCGGTGATCTTGATTATCTGTCCGCCGAAGATCATCATACGGACGAAGTCACTTTTGGTCTTATATCCGCTGTTTTTGAATTTGGCTTCAAGTATTTCAGCTTCTTCGTCTGAAAGTCTTATCTGAAGCAAATTCTTTTTGCGGTATCTGTCATTCATTTTTTTTATTTTGCTCACCTCTTTTTTATGCGGGGTTTTAGGGGCGCTAAGCCCTCTGACAAGCGGTGCGATTTGTCATCTTGTAATGACAAATCGCCGAGCTTGCTGGGTTTGAAACACGCCGTATCCGGCGTATTGTCATTTTTCAGCTTTTGCTTGTCCGCTTCCTCTCTCCGAGAGGAAGCGGAGCTATGAGACTTAGATGTTTTTCTCCTATAAATTAGTACCAAAAAAATATCTCAATCGTAAAGTAATTCAAAATAAAAAATTAAAAAAATACAAAGCATGATTCGCTTTAACTTTTAAGACAATTACTAACAAATCAATTCTAAAAATATTAAGAGCAGACTATATAAAATTCGGCAATTAAAATTGGCATATCATACAAAATTCAACATAATCTAAACGTTTTTGTTGTTAAAGTATTGACAAATTACTTTGTATAAGCTATAATGTTTACATAGAGATGTAAGCAGTCTTGTTTACAGAGGCTTCGTGATTATAATCTGTACCTATGGCTACAGGATATCCAACCTTACTTTGCGGAGATGATCACGAGAGACTGTGTTATTATAGAGAGATGCGTTGCAAAGCATATATGCTCTGCTTAAAACGATAACCACCAGAGAGGTGCTTCCACCATTAAACATCGTTATGCAGCTCAGTGGAAAGGAATACTGGATATCAAAATGAACTTTAATGATATACAACCGAAAGATTACACAAAGACAACCTTTGGTGAATGTATTCGGGCAAGGCGAGAGGAACTAAAACGTTCTGTTCGTGATGTTGCAAAAGCTATTCAGATGTCACCCGTATATCTGAGTGACATCGAAAGAGGACTCCGTGTTGCACCTACGGGTGCAAACAAACGAATCAATTATATGGATAATCTGATTAGGGAATTGAAGATAAGTGAAGGCGAACGCAATGCTTTTTTTACAATGGCAGAAGCAACAACCGGTCGTTTCTCTGACATATCTTCTTATCTTTCAACTTCTCATTCCGCAAGGGTAGCGTTGCGCCTTGCAAAAGAAGCGGAACTTTCCGAAGATGAATGGCAAAAATTTATTGATCACATTCGGGAATTGCAGACATCAAAATAGTACATTTAATTTAGATCTTCTCGGTTATTTAACCGACGATGTAACACCTTTACACCGTCAATGTTGAACATTGATAAAGTGTAAGGTGTTTTTTTGTTGTATTTAATACAACTATTATTATTGAAAAGTATTATTTCAAGCAAATAATTTTAATGAAAGGGGCATTACCGTATGAAGCGTAAACAGAACGAAAAATCAGAAAGGGCGACTATCAGAGCAGTTTTCAATCAGTCCGAAGCTGTTCATGATTATCTCGAGGAGTATGATAACAGGCTTTTGCTTACAGCTCAGCCGATCGATATGAATGATTTTGTGAATTCATATATGCAGCTCGATGTTATAAACGGGACTATGTCTCTTAGTTATATTGAGGGTTTTATTGTTTTTATGCAGATGACCTTCGTTGATGAAGAAACCGGAGAGTTTATAGTTGTAAATCCCGGAACGATAATAATGAACAGGGATTTTTCCGATGATAAGATCAAGCACCGCTATCTGCTGGCACACGAAGTTGCTCATTGGATCATTAAGCGTGACTCACTTATTGATGATCTCTCTTACTATGCCTGTTCCAAGAGCATTTCTAAACGTATCAATATTATCAACACTACAAGTATGATGAACTATATGAACAACTATCCCGGTGCTTACTCAGAAATGCTGGCTGACGGAATTGCCAATTCACTGTTAATGCCTGCCGAGACCTTTGTGCCATTGGCGAAAAAATTTATGAAAGAACTTGGTTTCACCGATTCCAAAGTATTCTTTGGGGAACGCTTGAAGGAAACTGATGAACTTGTCTGTAAGCTCGCTTCACAATATTTAGTTCCGGAGTTTGCGGTAAAGAATCATCTCTTTGCTTTGGGGTTGTACGATGTTAGGTAGTGCATCTAACTATAAAGATAATAATGGGTGATCAGATTACCCGTTATTATTTTGGCTATGATGTACGCAAAATTGTTTACAAAAAGAGGAAATGAGTATGGATATTGATATGAATCATATGGTGCTTTGCCCTAATTGTTATAGATATGGTATATATGCAGATAAGAGTGCTGATATAACCACAACACAAATATGCTTTAAATGCAAAAGAGCATTTAAAATAAACTGGAAAACTATGCAGGCATCGCCTTCGGAAAAAATAAAAAATATATCAATGGTACGCTGACCGCACCGAAGGACAAACGTCACTTCAAAGAACGGAGTATGAACACAGACTAAGGCTGTTTCATCTCCGTTCTTTTTTGTAATGAGAGGAGGGAATATCTATGAGCCCAACAACCGAATATGATGATATGCTTTCGGTTTTGGAAGCAATAGATATTCACCATGAGTTTGAAGAAGAATGGAAAAATGGCATCACAAAGGTTAAAACATTTATAAAAATTCATAATGGCAATTTCCTTCCTTCCGATACGGATACCTTCGGAACATATCTCACTCGTCTCAGAGACTTTAAAGGCTTGTCTAATGTAACGCTTTCTGATCGTACCGGATTATCACAATCTGTCATTTCTAAATATCTCCACGATAGTGGGAGAACTAAAGCATACACCCTGGCACTTATGATAGCGTTCCAGCTTGAGCCTGAACAGCTTGATGCGGTATTTTCTCTTGCGGAGCTTCGTATTGACCGTAAAAGCAATTATAATGATATTGTAAATTATTACCTTAGAAATAACAATGAAAATGCAGTGAAAGAATGTAACAGGACGTTGTTGTTATTTGGCTTTAAAGCTCTTACATCTATTGATAACGAGCCTTATATATGAGCGTTTATTGTAAGATATTACAAATTTTACAGCCGACTTTCTTATTGAGAAAGTTCCAAGCTATAGGTTTGTATAATATGACGATGTTTTTCTGACGCTTTTTAAGCTGTAAATACCAATAGCAGCACTTAGTTTGTGCGATACTTACAAAAAACACATCTGATATTTGTTGTTGTTGCCTTTATCTTGGCGCTATAGACCATTATTGAAAAAAAGTTATAATATAAATAGAGTTTAACAGAAACAAGCGCGCTGTTACTCAGTTCTGTTAAACTATCATATACAATCACAAAGCTGAGAGGTTGATTGTCAGAGAAAACGTTCTGATGATAGCCGTTCTTTGTGTGCGTTTTCTCTGACGGAAAGGAGAGAAAACGTGAAACCGAGATTTCCAAAAGAATACTATACGATCGCACAGGTCGAAGGTGTTACTGATGATATTGTGAGAGAGTATAGGAAAATGATCAGGCATGAGATGTATGTAGATAAAAAGGAAATGCAGCATCGAGCTTTTACATACGGCGATTCAAAAGATGTTGAGTACCTTTTCCCCATTGAAGAAGAAGGCTATACTATGACAGGGATCAAAAATGAAGCTCTTTATACAGCTTTGGAATTGCTTAAATGCACAAATGAAAGCTGGTACAAGGCTGTTATGGACTATTATTTCTCAGATGACACCAAGAGCTTCAGTAAACTTGCAAATAAGTACGGAGTAAGCAAGCCGGAAGCATACCGAAGGGTGTGTCTTGGACTACAGTTTCTTATTGAGAATATGACTTAGTGATGCTTTTATGCACAAGTTCTGTTTAACAAATTATGCACTATCACGGTTTTTGAAATCACCCTATACGATTGCACCATAATTTTAGTAATGATTTATAGAGGGGGCAATAGTTCCTTCAAGAAAACCCGCCTGACACCGAAAGAGCCTTATGCTCTTATTCCTCCTCGGTGTCAGGGGAACGGGGCATTGATATACTCTCAAAGGGCAATTTAAAGAATTGTTCTTTGAGAATGTATCAATAACGATATATTCATTATGCAACTTGAAAATTGAATACAGTAATGGATCATACGCTCGTTTGGTTTAATGAAACTGAAACAGGGAGGATTATCTATGAACGAGATGCTTGAAGAAGCCTACAAAGTCATGTTTACAGAATACGGCGATGTAGTGACTCCGAAAGAAGTGGCAAAAATGCTCGGAATAGGTATGAAATCAACATACGCTTTGCTCCAAAACGGAGCCATTCCTAAAATCCCTTGTGGCAGGGCGATAAAAGTAGCTAAGCTCAGTGTTATAAAATACGTTCTGCAAAGCGCACAATAAATCGCCTGAATTTGGCTTTTGCTCTTGTAAAAGCCGGAGAAACTTAATGAAGCTGTTAGATAAACCTTGCAAAATCCGTTGGGTTATTGTATAATATAAGTGGTTTAGCAGGTGTAAATAACAGCTTTCATACATAAAGGAGGAAATGAAAAATGAAAGCAGTTACACCCTATACTTGTTCTGAGCAAGAAAAAAATGGTAAAATTCAGTTGGTATTCAGCTTCAAGGACGATAACGGAAAGCGTAAGCAAAAGTGGGTCTCGACAGGACTTACAAAGGATAGCCCCAAAAAGGTATACAAAGAAAAGGTCGCACAGCTCGTCAAAAAGTTTGATGAAGATTTCAGAAGTGGTGAGCTGACAAAGGCTAAGACAGTGAAAGTCGATAAGACGGTCATAAGCGAAGCTGCCCTCAAAAGCAGAAAAGCAATCACCGGAGGGAAGCATTTATTTGTACCCTTCATCAATGACTGGCTCGTAACGGTCAAGCCTACATTAGCAGGGACATCATACAATTCCTATCTGCTTAATTCAAAGAAACTTGCCAGATATTTTGACGAAAAATACCCTGACATATATCTTGAAGATGTAACAGCCCTTATTATTCAGCAGTTCTATAACGATTTGTACAGCAGCGGTCTGTCGGCAAATACCGTCAAGCATTATCATGCTCTGCTGCATCGTGCATTCAGATATGCTGTAAAAATGGATATCCTTATGGGAAACCCCACTGAAAAGACCGAATTGCCTAAGCTCAAAAGGTTTACAGCGACTTTTTACAACAAAGAGGAGCTTGAACTGCTTTTCAAGGCATTTGAGGGCGACAGAATGGAATTGATAGTACATATCGCCGCTTATTACGGTCTGCGCCGCAGCGAGATATGCGGTTTGAAGTGGGATGCTATTGACTTTAACAAAAAGACGATAACGATTTGCAGAAAGATAGTATCCGATTACGGAAGCGGCAAAGAGGAGATCGTTTGCGAGGATCAGCTTAAAACTGAGGCAAGCCAGAGAACTCTCCCGCTTATTCCTGCTATCGAAAAGAGGTTAAAAAGACAAAAGTTCCTTGAAACTCAGTTCTCAAATCTGCTTAAAAACGGATATGACCATAGATATGATGGTTTCGTATGCAGAGATAGCTTCGGAAAGCTGATAACCCCTAACTACGTTACAGAGCATTTTAAGATAGTGATCAAAAATCACGGTCTCAGACCTCTTAGGTTCCATGACCTCAGACATTCCTGCGCCAGCCTTTTGGTGGCTAACGGCGTCCAGATGAAAGCTATCCAGGAGTGGCTCGGTCATTCGACATTTAACGTAACGGCAAATTTTTACAGTCACCTTGATTACAAGTCTAAGGAAATGTCAGCAGAAGTTATCGAGAAGGTCTTTAGCAAAACAGCTGCTGATGAAGAAGATTTTGAATCAGCTTGAATTTTTTACCAAAAATAAAAGGTACAAGCATGAACTCGTACCTTGAACTTGGTGCCGATGGCGGGACTTGAACCCGCACACTTTCGTACCTGATTTTGAGTCAGGCGTGTCTGCCATTCCACCACATCGGCATTATTAAGATTTAAAGTTTATCCAGACAACTCTAACGGATAGAAAGTCCGTTGGGTCAGAGTGGACAAAAAATCAAAAAAACGAACAAACAGCAATTTGGTTAGATAAACTTGTTAGATATGGAGTCAAACACAACGGATTTTATCTAACACAAATCACCGGAAAGAACGTATTTACACGGAAAACAACAAATCGAAGTTAGACAAAAACGAGCGCGTTAGATAAAAAACCTTACTGGATTTTGAGTCCGACACGTCTGCCAATTCCATCACACCGGCGATATTACTTTGCTATTATATCATATTTATACCGTCTTGTCAAGTGCCTGCACCCACTATATTTGTGTAAAATGCGAAAAGCTGACCACTATATATTGTGCAATTACCTATAAAAATTAAAAATAGTTACTAATTTATTGACAATTTGCGAAAAAATGTGTTATAATGTTATTTGTGGATAAATATATATACCACTAATTGTGTAAAATTTTGTACCGGTAAAATGAGAGGTTTTTCACTTTTGACTTTGGTAAATAATAATGAATAAATCGACTGGAGGTCAGAAATGGATAAGCTAATCAATTACGGCGGTTATGAAGCCTACCGTAAAACTGTAAGCGAGCTTACAGACAATCTGAAAACACTGCTTAAACTCAGCGACGACGTGCAGCTCAAAAATACTGCCGACTCCATTAAGGAAACTATCGAAAAGACGGCTGACGAGCATTTCGAGGTCGCTATCGTCGGCGAGTTCAAAAGGGGCAAGAGCACGCTTATAAATGCACTGCTCGGGCAGGAGGTGCTGCCGGCGGACGTGCTGCCTGCTACTGCAACACTTAACCGTGTCACATATTCAAAGGACCCGTATGTTTCCGTTGAGTACAAAAACGGCGACCACGAAAAGGTGGACATAGACAAGCTCGCTGATTATGTCACAAAGCTCACAGCCGAGAGCGAGGAAAAGGCTGAGACTGTAAAGGAAGCGACAGTTTACTATGATACTGAGTTCTGCAAGAACAATGTTGACATAATCGACACGCCCGGACTAAATGATGACGAGCAGATGACGAGCGTTACTCTGTCTATACTGCCGAAGATAGATGCGGCGGTCTTTGTTATATCCGCAAACAGCCCGTTCTCACAGTTTGAGAAGGACTTTTTAGAGAAGAAGATGCTCACCTCCGATGTCGGCAGGATAATCTTTGTTGTAAACTGCTTCGGTACGTTTGCAAGAGAGGACGAGAACAAGATAGTCGAAACTGTCCGCACCCGTATCACCCGTTACGTTATGGAAAAGGCCAAGAAGGTAATGGGCGAGGATTCGAGAGAGTTCGCGGCATACAAGAGAAAGATAGGCACGCCGAGAGTAATAGGTGTGTACGCCAAGCGTGCGCTCACTGCAAAGAAGATAGAAGACCCGAACCTGCTTGCTGAGAGTAATTTCCCTGAGTTTGAAAAGGCTCTTGAAACTATGCTCACAAAGGAGAGGGGCGTTATCGCTTTGCAGATACTTGCAAACAAGATAACCAACTCCGGTACCGAGATCATGAGAAGCGTCGTTATGCAGGAAAATGCACTTATGATGGAAAACGACGAGTTCATGAAAAAATATTCTGCTGCTATCGAGGAGATAGAGTCTATAAGAAATAAAAAGCGTCAGGAATTCGTAAAGATAAATGACGCTGCAAACAAGGTGTTCGCAGACTTACAGCCGGTGCTTGACAACTACTGGTCAAACATCGAGTCGGCGGCTATGGAGGTAATAGACAGCTTCCAGATGTCGAGCGATGACTTCAAGAAGGACAGGTTAAAGATAGTTACAAGCAAGCTGACCGAGAAGATAAGGGAAAACATCGAGGTCAGGGCACAGCTCATCTGCGAGCAGATACAGAATTCGATAAACGTAGCTATAAATGTCGAGGCTGAGAGATTACAGGACTTCGAGGACGAGTTCTTTGAGTCTGTATCACGCATACAGTCTATGTTTGCTGTGTCTGACAGGGTTTCCAGAAACGGCGGCATCGCTGACAAGGTGACAGGTGCGGCGATAGGCTCGTTCGGCGTGGGCGGAGCGTTCTTAGGCTTCCGTGAAGCAGGCATCAAGGGTGCGCTGTTAGGCGGCGCTACTGCGTTTGCAGGGTTCTCGGCTACATACTATGCTACTATGATGCTTGCGAGCTTCATAGGTCTTGCTTCTGCGCCTGTAACGCTTTGCCTTATGGCACTTGCAGGGCTTGCAGGTACGTTCACAAGCTCATTTGCTATCGACAAGCTCCTTGTCAATGAGAGGATAGATAAATACAAGACGAACTTCAAAACGCAGGTCAAAAAGCAGTTCCACGAGATGCGCCTCAATACCGACTTTACCGAAACTGTAAGACGTCAGGTATTCACAGCGTTTGAGGGTCTTAAAACAAAGATCGAGGACGAAACTGAGATAATCCTTCGTGATACACAGGAAACGCTTGACAATCTCAACGACATGAAGGCTGAGAAGAGCCAGATCTCCGAAAAGGAGATGGACAGACTTCACGACATCGCCGAGAAGGCAAGCCAGATAGTTTCGAGCGCATATGCTCTGCGTAAAGCGCTTACAGAGGAGAATGAATGACCTCCTTTGATCCTGAGTACAAGAAGGTGATATTATGTCAGAGCCTCAGATGACTGAAAACGAGGTATTGTCAGGGGAGGAACAAAACCCCCTTATGAAGATAGATACGAGCTTCCGTACCTACCTGAATGTGTATACAAGGTCATTTGCAAACCATGTGGTCGGCGGCGCACTTGACTATGCGTTCGATTCGGATTTTGCGGTAAGGCAGAAGCTGTCGGGGCTTATGGGCTGGGGCAGGCTGTACAAGGCTATAACCACAGGAGATATTCCTGCCGAGGCTAAGGAAGCATTTATGAAGTGCAACCAGGCAGGTCCGCTCAAATACCCCGAGATATATGATATACTTAAAAAATGCTCCGAAAGACTGGAGCTCAATCCCCCTATACTGCTTATAAGGGACGACGATGAGAACAGGCTCATCTATTCGATAACCTGTGATAATATAGAACCCTGCATCATACTCACAACAGGGCTTATAGGTATGTGTACGAGCGAGGAATTGCAGTTCCTTATAGGCTGCGAATGCGGCAGGCTGCAAAACAACCACATAGCGTATTCGTTTGCATTTACTTATCTTAACTACAACAAGCTCGTATTCAAACCGCTCGAGCGGTACTATAAGCAGCCGGTGAGCAATCAGCTTGTGCATACTCTTGTTGAGTGGGCAAAGTATGCCGACATAACTGCCGACAGAGCAGGCATGATATGCCTTGACTCTCCGCACCATTACGGAAAGCTGATGTGCGATCTGTATGAAAAGGGATATGTCGATTTCCTCGGGCGTAAGTCGGAGGTAATGCACTTTGAAAAGATATTCGACATCTATGACAAGATAAGAGATGAAAAAGAGCCCAGACAGCTTGCGGTGGGAGATGATCTTGCGCCGCTGCAAAGACGAGTGCTTGCAGGAATGGATTTCCTCGGCTGCATAACGCTCTATAAATGGAGAAGCGACTTAAAGCGCCCCGAGGACACACCACGTTCTCAGCAGATGAGCGATATACGCTCTAATATAATAGTCGGCTCGGATCCGGAGGTGTGAATTTGGAAGATAATAAGCTGTATTTGAATTCACACGAGGATATTGAAAAGGTCAGGGCAAGACTAAGAATGATAGCTGACGATGAGCTTATCGCAAAGATACTTGGCGAGGAGTTTATCGAAAACCTGCGTGAGTGGGACGAGCTGATAGAAAAGCGCTCAAACGAGCCGTTCACGCTCGTGATAATGGGCGAGTTCAAGAGGGGCAAGAGTACTATTATCAATGCTCTGCTCGGCAAGGAGCTTGCACCCACAAATGTTTCGCCCGAAACATACACTATCAATGAGATAACCTATGCGAGAGTCCCGGGTGTCGAGGCGGTGTTTGAAAACGGCAAGCGTATGCGCCTGACTATGCGTGACGCTACCCGTGAACGCTTAGAGGCAAGAATGAAATTCTTCCCCGGCAAGATCGACCACCTTGATATAAAGGATAATTCGCAGATACTCAAAGAGATGCGTATAGTCGATACCCCCGGTCTGTCAGACCTTGATGACCTTGACAGGCAGGTGACGGACTATATCGTGAACGCCGACGCTGTGATGTATGCTACATCGGCACTGCTGCCTTTCTCGGAATCGGAGCAGGTGTTCTTAGGCTCGCATATCCAGCCGCAGAGGTTCGGTATGCTGTATATCCTTGTGAATATGATAGACGCTCTCGGTAAAATGGAGGACGTCGAAAAGATAATGAACCGCTTTGAGGGCATAGCGGCTGAGATAGTCCCGAACGCCTTTGTATACGGTATAAGCGGCTTTGATGAGCTTGCAAGGAAAATGGGCACCAAGCGCCCTGCCGACAAGGGGACGAGGGAATTCTACGAGAGCCAGTTCTTTAAATTCGAGCTGTCGCTCAAGCGTGACATAATGATGCGCAAGGACATTATCCGCACAAAGCGTGTCATCTCGATGTTAAGGCAGATGATAGATGAAACAAGCGCCAAGCTCAATATGTTCTATGAGATGAGCGTGCTCGACAAGCAGCGCTTAGGCGAGGTCGCAGACGGTTTTGAGCGTGAGGCTGATTCGATAGAGGCAGCCCTTGAAGAGAAAAAGCCGCTTGTGCATCTTAGCATAGTTGAGATGCAGCAGCAGGCTGAGCAGTGGATGTATGAGTTCTTTGCAAAGCTGAGAAAGAGCATACTTGAATGTCTTGACAAGGACAAGGACGGCGAGCCGGTCTACAATGCGGAGGATATTGAGAAATTCTTCTACCCGTTCCTTATGGAAAAGGTGGGGGAGGCATACCGCACCTGTATCGAGATACACAGAGAGGCTATCAATCAGGTGGTGGGCAAGATCTCGCTGGAGCTTGCTGACAAGCTGGGTATAGCAGACCTTTCGGAGGTCATGCAGTCTACGAGCGTTGACCGCATAATGATGAGCATGAACAAAAACGTCACACGTTCTGTAATGGGCGTCAAGCTGTTCGGCACGTCGGAGACATTCCCGCCGGCGACGATGACATCATTCTCGCAGATACTCAAAAAGAAAAAGCAGACGACCGACATAATCGACATAGCGCTTGAAAATTATGACGACATCAGGATAAACATTGTCGGTGACATAAAGCTCGTGTATCAGGATCTGGAGACCAAGGCTTTGCAGCAGCTCGAATCTATTTGCCGCTACCAGACAGAGGTCGGCAGAAAGGCGATAGAGCAGGCTAAGGAGGTAAGCTCCTCGGAGGAGCTTAAAGAGGAAGAGGTCAACAAGGCACTATCGACAGCAGTGTCGATGCTCAAAGAGCCTGCGAGGATACTGGAAAAATATGATGACTGAGAAAGTTGCACGATAATATTTAGCATAAAAATTTACACTTTCCTAACACATCTGTCATAGTAAAACTTTTAAGACGATAACGGCGCTTTGTTTGTGCAAAACGCCGTTTTTGTGTTTTCAGGGCATTTTGTAAGGTGTTTTTGCTTGACTTTTGATAGAAATGAGCGTATAATAATATACTGTATCATAATGGATTTTTCTACGCCAAAAGGTGGAAAAACTGCTGTGTTCCTGCGGCGCTTTTGCTGTGAGAATGCCCGGTTTAAAGCCTTTTGCACACAAATTGTAAGGAGTGATCAAAGCCTATGCTGAATGTGAAGGACGTCAAGCTCGGCAAAAATACTCGTAAGAGCTTTGCCAAGATCGACGAGGTCCTCGAGATGCCAAATCTTATCGAGGTTCAGAAAAACTCGTATAAGTGGTTTCTTGATGAGGGTCTGAGAGAGGTGTTCCGTGATGTGGCGACTATCACCGACTATAACGGTAACCTGGAGCTGAACTTCGTTGACTACCGTATCGACGATAAGCCCAAGTACACGGTCGCTGAATGTAAGGACAGAGATGTCACCTACGCCGCCCCCCTCAGAGTAACTGCAAGACTCAACAACAACGAAACAGGAGAGATCAAGGAGTCGGAAGTGTTTATGGGCGACTTCCCGATGATGACAGATTCGGGTACGTTCGTTATAAACGGTGCTGAACGTGTTATCGTATCCCAGCTCGTAAGATCTCCGGGCGTTTACTATGCTGTTGATAAGGACAAGACCGGTAAGGACCTTTTCCGTGCGACAGTTATCCCTAACCGTGGTGCGTGGTTAGAGTATGAAATGGACTCTAATGACGTGGTCTATGTAAGGATAGACAAGAACAGGAAGATACCGCTCACTATCTTTATCCGTGCTATCGGTATGGGCACAAATGAGGAGATAGAGGAGACCTTCGGCAAGGATCTGAGGATAGAGGAGACTATCCTTCAGAAGGATCAGACAGCCAACAGGGAAGAGGCTCTCTTAGAGGTTTACAAGAAGCTCCGCCCGGGCGAGCCGCCTACGGTGGACAGTGCTGTCACACATCTTAATAACCTCTTCTTCGATGCAAGAAGATACGATCTTTCAAGATTCGGAAGATATAAGTATAATAAAAAGCTCGGCATAGGCTCACGTCTTGCAGGGCACACGCTTGCAAGACCTGTTGCGAATCCGCTCACAGGTGAGATAATGGCAGATGCAGGCGAGCTTATCAAGTTCGATAAGGCGCTTGAGATCGAGCAGGCAGGTGTAATGGAATGCTACGTTACTGTTGAGGTAAAGGAGTACTACACTACACCCACAGGCGAGACTTCTACAAGATTTGAAGAGAAGGAAGTCAAGATCATAGGCTCGGGCATGGTAGATATTTCCGGCTATGTTGATTTTGACTGCACAGAGTATGGTATCAATGAAAAGGTATCCTTCAATGTGCTGCGTGATATACTTGAAAACAGCGACGACGAGGAGGAGTTAAGAGAAAATATCGCTTCCCGCCGTGATGAGCTTGTTCCGAAGCATATCACTATTGATGATATTGTTGCAACTGTTTCTTATTTCTTGAACCTCTGTGACGGCGTCGGCACGGTAGACGACATCGATCACTTAGGCAACAGAAGAATAAGATCGGTAGGCGAGCTTTTACAGAACCAGTTCAGGATAGGCTTCACAAGAATGGAGCGTGTTATCCGTGAGAGAATGAACACCCAGTCACAGGATATGGATGTCATCACTCCCACAGCGCTTATAAATATACGTCCTATCACTGCGGCTATAAAGGAATTCTTTGGTTCATCTCCGCTGTCGCAGTTCATGGATCAGAATAACCCCCTGGCAGAGCTTACTCACAAGAGAAGACTTTCCGCACTGGGTCCCGGCGGTCTTTCAAGAGACCGTGCCGGATTTGAGGTGCGTGACGTTCACTATACACACTACGGAAGAATGTGTCCTATCGAGACACCTGAAGGTCCTAACATCGGACTTATCTCCTACCTTGCATCCTTCGCAAGGATAAACGAATACGGCTTTATCGAAGCGCCTTACAGACGTGTTGATAAGGAAACAGGCGTAGTTACCGACGAGGTGGTTTATATGACTGCCGATGTCGAGGATAATTATATGGTAGCTCAGGCAAACGAGCCTCTTACCGAGGATCATAAGTTTGCAAGGGCTAAGGTAAACGGCAGATACCGTGACCAGATCTTAGAGATAGAGCGTGAGCAGATAGACTTTATGGACGTATCACCTAAAATGGTGGTATCAGTCGCAACTGCCTGCATACCGTTCCTTGAAAATGATGACGCTAACCGTGCGCTGATGGGCTCGAATATGCAGAGGCAGGCTGTGCCGCTTCTCAAAACTGAAAGCCCGATAGTCGGCACGGGTATGGAGTACAAGGCTTGCCTTGACTCGGGCGTTGCGGTAGTATCCGACAAGCCCGGTACTGTTACGAGCGTTGACGCTGAAAAGATAGTTGTTCAGGAGGATACCGGCGAGGAGCGCACCTACCAGCTGACTAAGTTCAAGAGGTCGAATGCCGGCACCTGCACAAATCAGAGACCTATCGTTGAGGAGGGCGAGAGGATAACCGCTCACCAGATAATCGGTGACGGCCCTGCGACCTGCGACGGTGAGCTTTCCCTCGGTAAGAATGCTCTTATCGGCTTCATGACATGGGAGGGCTACAACTACGAGGACGCTGTACTCCTTAATGAGAACCTCGTTAAGCAGGACAGATATACCTCTATACACATAGAAGAATATGAAATAGAAGCAAGAGATACCAAGCTCGGACCTGAGGAGATCACAAGAGATATTCCCAATGTCGGTGAGGACGCTCTTAAAGACCTTGATGAGAACGGTATCATAAGAATAGGTGCTGAGGTAAGATCGGGAGATATTCTCGTAGGTAAGGTAACTCCTAAGGGCGAGACCGAGCTTACGGCAGAGGAAAGGCTCCTGCGTGCGATCTTCGGTGAGAAGGCAAGAGAGGTAAGGGATAACTCCCTTAAAGTTCCGCACGGCGAAGCAGGTATCATAATAGATGTAAAGATATTCACCAGAGAGAACTGCGATGAGCTGTCACCGGGAGTAAACAAGCTCGTAAGATGCTACATCGCTCAGAAGAGAAAGATCTCTGTCGGCGATAAGATGGCAGGACGTCACGGTAACAAGGGCGTTGTTTCGAGGATACTTCCGCAGGAGGATATGCCGTTCCTTGAAGACGGTACTCCGCTCGATATAGTTCTTAACCCTCTGGGCGTACCTTCACGAATGAATATCGGTCAGGTGCTTGAAGTTCACCTCGGTATGGCGTGCAAGGCGCTCGGCATAAAGATAATGACCCCTGTATTTGACGGCGCTCACGAGTCGGACATCAGAGAGGCGTTCAGAATGGCTCAGCAGATACATCTGGAGCATAAGGACGACCCGTTTGAAGTAAGGACGATGGGCGAGATAATCAATACAAAGGCACTCAATTACAGCGAGGACGGCAAGTTCGACGTTTATGACGGAAGAACCGGTCAGAAGTTCGATAACAGAGTTACAGTAGGGTATATGTACTACCTGAAGCTCCACCACCTCGTTGATGATAAGATACACGCACGTTCCGTAGGTCCGTATGCACTCGTAACTCAGCAGCCGCTCGGCGGTAAGGCACAGTTCGGCGGTCAGAGATTCGGTGAAATGGAAGTATGGGCACTCGAAGCATACGGCGCTGCATATACACTTCAGGAGATACTCACTGTCAAGTCGGACGATACCATAGGAAGAGTAAAGACCTATGAGGCGATAGTCAAGGGTCAGAACATACCCAAGCCCTGCGTACCTGAGGCATTCAGGGTACTGTTCAAGGAAATGCAGTCGCTCGGTCTTAATGTCGCTGTACTTGATGACAAGGGCGAGGAGATCGACCTCAAACAGAACTTTGATGACGATGACGATTACGTTCCCGCATCAGCCGAGATCAATGACGAGGGCAACTATACTGCCGAGAACAGCGGCTTTGGTGACGGCTATATGGCAGAGGACGAGAACGGCACATCAGAGCTTGAAGACGACTACACCTTTGACGATGACGATGATGATTATTCCTATGATGACGATGATTTTGCTGACGACGGCGACTACTTCGACGAGAGGGAATAACGACCTGTCATTCAAAGCCAACCGACAAACGTAAAAACAGGAAGAGGGTACACTATATTGGAATTTAATGTATTTGACTCTATAAAGATAGGTCTTGCATCGCCCGACCAGATACGCAAATGGTCATACGGTGTGGTTGAGAGACCTGAAACTATAAACTACCGTACACAGAAGCCGGAGCGTGACGGTCTTTTCTGTGAAAGGATATTCGGGCCTACAAAGGACTGGGAATGTCACTGCGGCAAGTACAAGAAGATACGCTTCAAGGGCAAGATCTGCGAGCGCTGCGGCGTTGAGGTGACAAGGGCTAAGGTAAGACGTGAGAGAATGGGTCACATCGAGCTTGCAGCACCTGTATCTCATATATGGTACTTCAAGGGCACACCTTCAAGGATAGGTCAGATGCTCGAGGTATCGCAGAAAAGACTTGAAGAGGTACTTTACTTTACAAAGTATATCGTAATAGACCCCGGCGATACCGGACTTTTGAAGTGCCAGCTGCTCACTGAGCGTGAGTATGAGGAAATGGTAGAAAAGTACGAGGATGGGTTCAGAGCCGGAATGGGCGCTGAGGCTATCAAGGAGCTGCTCGAGGAGATAGATCTTGACAAGCTCGCAGACGAGATAAAGGCAGAGCTTAAAGACCTGCCTGCCGGTCAGAAGAGGATAAAGCTGCTCAAAAGATTGCAGATCGTTGAGGCTTTCAGGACCTCGGGCAACAGACCTGAGTGGATGATACTCGAAGCACTCCCTGTTATCCCTCCGGATCTCAGACCTATGGTAGTCCTCGACGGCGGCAGATATGCAACATCTGACCTTAATGACCTTTACAGAAGAGTTATCAACCGTAACAACAGACTTAAAAAGATGTTAGAGCTTGAAGCTCCTGACATCATCGTGAGAAACGAAAAGAGAATGCTCCAGGAGGCTGTGGACGCACTTATAGACAACGGCAGACACGGCAGACCTGTTACAGGTCCTAACAACAGAGCGTTCAAGTCGCTTTCCGATATGTTAAAGGGTAAGCAGGGACGTTTCCGTCAGAACCTTCTTGGTAAGCGTGTTGACTACTCCGGACGTTCAGTTATCGTCGTAGGTCCTGAGCTTAAAATGTATCAGTGCGGTCTGCCTAAGGAAATGGCACTTGAGCTGTTCAAGCCCTTCGTTATGAAGAGGCTCGTTGATACCAACTCACCGTCTGTAAACATCAAGAGCGCAAGAAAAATGGTAGAGCGTGGAACAGACCCGAGAGTCTGGGACGCACTTGAAAATGTTATCCAGGGGCACCCTGTAATGCTCAACCGTGCGCCTACACTTCACAGGCTCGGTATCCAGGCATTTGAGCCGATACTCGTTGAGGGCAGAGCTATAAAGCTGCATCCGCTGGTATGTACAGCGTTCAACGCTGACTTCGACGGCGACCAGATGGCAGTACATCTCCCTCTCTCAGTTGAAGCTCAGGCTGAGGCAAGGTTCCTCATGCTTGCTGCAAATAACCTTTTAAAGCCGTCTGACGGACGACCGGTAGCTATACCGTCGCAGGATATGCTGCTCGGTTCTTACTACCTGACGCTGCAAAAGCCCGGCGAGCCCGGCGAGGGCAAGGTGTTTGCCAACGTCAACGAAGCTCTTATGGCTTATGATGCAGGTATCGTTTCGCTCCAGGCAGCTATCAAGGTAAGGATAACCAAGGAGATAGGCGAGAAGAAGATCTCAAAGATAATAGATGCCACAGTCGGCAGACTTATCTTCAATGAGAATATACCGCAGGATCTGGGATATGTTGACAGAACTAACTCCGAAAAGCAGTTTGATCTTGAAATATCGTTCCTGGTCAAGAAAAAGCAGCTCGGTGATATAATCGACCGCTGCATACAGCGCCACGGCACAACAGCAACTTCTGAGGTGCTTGACAATATCAAGGCGCTCGGCTATAAGTATTCAACAAAGGCAGCTATCACAGTCGCTGTATGCGACGCTACCATACCGGAGGCTAAGAAGGATATCCTTGCCAATGCCGACAAGAAGGTAGACAAGATAGATATGCAGTATAAGAGAGGCTACATCTCCCGTGAGGAGCGTTCGGCAAGCTTTATCGACATCTGGAACAAGGCTACCGACGAGGTATCCGAAGCACTGCTCAGCAGCATAGATCCGTACAACCCGATCAATATGATGGCTGACTCCGGTGCGAGAGGTTCTAACTCTCAGATAAGACAGCTTGCAGGTATGCGTGGACTTATCGCAAATACCTCGGGTTCGACTATCGAAATGCCTATCAGGGCTAACTACCGTGAGGGTCTGAATGTACTGGAATACTTCATTTCCTCCCGTGGTGCGAGAAAGGGTCTTGCTGATACCGCTCTGCGTACCGCTGACTCGGGTTATCTGACAAGACGTCTTGTCGATGTATCGCAGGAGGTCATCATCCGTGAGGAGGACTGCGGCACTACAAACGGCATTGATGTATTCGAGATCAAGAACGGCAACGAAATGATCGAGCCTTTCAAGGAAAGACTTACAGGCAGATATTTAGCTCATGACCTGAAGGATCCCAAGACAGGCGAGATGATAGTTTCACACAACAAGCTCATAACCGGTCACGACGCTGACAGGATAATCGCAGCACTCGAAGCAGAGGGCAAGGACAGGATAAAGATACGTTCCGTACTCGCCTGCGAAGCTAAGCACGGCGTATGCGCTAAGTGCTACGGCGCTAACCTTGCAAACTCCAACCCTGTAAGGATAGGTGAGGCTGTTGGTATAATCGCAGCTCAGTCTATCGGTGAGCCGGGTACTCAGCTGACTATGAGAACCTTCCACACCGGCGGTGTTGCAAAGGGTGACGGTGACATCACACAGGGTCTTCCGAGAGTAGAAGAGCTGTTTGAGTCAAGAAAGCCCAAGGGCGCTGCTATCATCACAAGGATAGACGGCAAGGTAAGGATAGAGGAAGTCAAGAAGAACAAGCAGATAGTCGTTACGAGCGAGGACGCAGAGAATGTAGCGGAGGAAAGATACACTATCCCTTACGGCTTCAAGATAAAGGTACACGAGGGCGACACTGTAACAAAGGGTCAGCCGCTCACAGAGGGCTCTATCTATCCTGCTGATATACTTGAAGTAAACGGCATAGAGGCTGTTGAGAACTACATCATCACCGAGGTACAGAAGGTTTACCGTTTACAGGGTGTTGATATCAACGACAAGCACATTGAAGTTATCGTTCGTCAGATGATGAGAAAGGTCAAGATAGACGACGCAGGCTCGTCCTATCAGCTGCCGGGCACGCTCATCGACAAGGGCGACGTGGCATTCATCAATTCAGAGATACAGAAGGAGATAGACGAGGGCAGAGAGGATGCAAAACTCATCTCCACAGTACCTGTACTCCAGGGTATCACAAAGGCATCATCGAACTCCGATTCGTTCATGTCTGCTGCATCATTCCAGGAGACTACAAAGGCTCTTACCGACGCTGCTATCAAGGGCAAGACCGATAAGCTGGTAGGTCTGAAGGAAAATGTTATCATCGGTAAGCTGATACCTGCCGGAACAGGTCTTGATGTTTACAACAATGTAAGTGTATACAAGAACGAAACTACTTCGTCATCTGTTCTTTCACCTGATGTTGTAAATCCGTATCACATGATATAACTATATCAAAAGCCGCCTTCGGGCGGCTTTTGTGTTTGGGATAGAACCGGATCTATCTCGATCTACTATGCACAATGATAATGCACAATTAAGGTGGTGGGCTTCGCCCGCTGATTTAAAGCGGCTGTGATGCAAATCAACAATTGTCAATTATTTGAATACCTTCCCTTGTTACATTATGGAGAGTTGTGTTATGCTCTTGCAAAATAAAGAAAAGTATAGTATAATAAAATAGTCGGAAGGGGCGGATAAAATGAATACAAAGCGCATACTTTCACTGCTGCTTGCTTTGCAGCTTTTGGCACTTACTGCCTGCGGCAGCGCCGGGAGCAGCTCGGTCGCTGAAAGCTCGTCATACGAGATAGAGCTTAAAGACGAACCGACTGATGATGAATACTTAGACCTTGCAAAGTCGTTAATAGGTATGCAGACAGATGAAGCAAGAGAATTGATGAAAGAGCATTTCGGGAACTTCACTACCGAGCAGGAGGCGCAAAAAGCTACTATCGACGGCGGCAAGGTGAAGATATATTCCTATGTCGGGTCGGTGCAGTTTTTAGGCGTGCATTTTTCCTGCGCCTATATCGTGACCGACGCTTCGGGCAATAAGATAGACGGCTTCGGGGTCAGACCGTCATATATAGGCGATAAGCTCGATACAGCGGCTGTGACAGACGCAAAGTATATAAAAGAGATATATGAAAAGCTCACACAGAAGCTGACGGATAAGTTTTCACAGCCGAAAACAATGGAATTTACTTCAAACACGATGATCCGTGAGCAGGCGTGGGAGAATGACTATATAAGGGTGGAATACAGCTTCCCGAAGGACGACCCGGAGAACGGTATCGCAGACCTGACCCTTGCATTCGGCTCAAAGGAGCTGCTTACACAAAAGGACGTAGACTGGACACAGTACGATCAACAGGGCGACAGCTCTGAATAATAAAAGGAGGGCTTAACTATGCCATTTATCAACGTAAAAACAAACGCACAGGTAGACAAGGAAAAGGAGCTTGCTGTCAAATCGGCACTCGGTCAGGCGATAACTGCTATCCCGGGCAAAAGCGAGGGCTGGCTGATGATAGACATAGAGCAGGGGAGGAATATGTATTTCAAGGGTACGGACGAGCCATGCGCTATGGTAAGTGTGAGCATCTACGGCTCTGCATCGTCGTCGGCGTATGATGATCTTACAGGCAGGATAGACGATATACTGTCAGGCACGCTCGGGATAGATAAGTCACGCATATACACGGCGTACTTCCCCACGAGCGACTGGGGCTGGAACGGCAGCAATTTCTGATAAAAACAGTAACACCCGACTGCACGCATGACTGTGCGGCCGGGTGTTTTTTATTTTTTCTTATGTTCTGAGACATTTATAGAAGATCCGGTTTTTGATTTTACTATTATATCACGGCACCACGTTTGTTTCAAGTGTAAATGGTAATTTATGTATAATTTGGACAGGAAGTTTATGGATTTAGTACAGATCCCCCTGCGGAAAACCAAAACCGCAGGGGGATTTTTTCTACCCTTACGCACTCACCTTTGCCTTATATTTCAGGCTTATCTTATCCGTGATAAGTGCTATAAATTCGCTGTTGGTCGGCTTGCCCTTGCCGGTGTTGACGGTGTAGCCGAAAAATGAATTCAGCGTGTCTATATCGCCCCTGTCCCACGCTATCTCTATCGCATGGCGGATAGCACGCTCTACTCTTGATGAGGTCGTGTGGAATTTTTTGGCGACGGTGGGGTAAAGTATCTTTGTCACGCTTTCAAGCATCTCCTTGTCCGTCACCGAGCGGATTATAGCTTCACGCAGGTAGTGGTAGCCCTTGATATGTGCCGGAACGCCTATCTGATGTATTATGTCGGTAACAATTATCTCAAGCGAGGTGTCGTCAAGCTCACGCTCCCTGCTGTGCGACATACCGTTTGATATGTCGCTGTCTATATCGAGCAGCGCTCTTATACGCTGACCGAGTATCTCTACATCAAAGGGTCTTAGCATAAAGTACGACGCCCCTGCGTTCATCACCTGAGTTTCGATAAATGAGTTCTCATAGCTGCTCGTGACGATAAAGATCGGCACATTGTCAAGCGACCTTGCACGCCTTATCACCTCTATCGTGTCGATAGACGGAGTGACCGCATCGGTTATAACTACGTCCGGCTGCTCGTTTTTTATCGCATCGAGTATCTTCATGCCATCCTTTGCCCTTGTTATCACAAAGAAGCCCATATTTCTGAGAGCGCAAGCTGTGTTTACTCCGTACTGTGCGCTGTCATCACCTATAAGAATTTTTATTTTACCTGTCATTGTTTTTTCCTCCGTTGTTTTATTATTTTTTGAGCGTATTCAAGATCAGGCGCCCCCGGGTGGGGCAGAGCCCCGGCGCTGTCTTTATCTTACAATAACAATCATATCATACTGCAAATCAAAAATCAATACTTTTTCGTGAAAATATACAATAAAATATTGACTTAAATATACAATATGCCCTAATCTATTATTATAAAAATCACAAATAGTTATAAAAATAATAGTTTTAATAAAATCCGGAGCGGTATTACATTTTTTGACCTGCGGTCAGGGGAATTTTGTAAAACGGACGAAAAAAAGCAAAAATCAGTGTCAGGAGGCATCATTCACGACAGTCTTGTACATCTCCTCCGCAAAGACGGCATAGCCGCAGGTGGGGTCATCTGTGAAAACGTGCGTGAGTGCGCCTATCAGTTTCCCGTCCTGCATTATGGGGCTGCCGCTCATGCCCTGAACGATGCCGCCTGCCTTGTCGAGCAGCTCGGGGTCGGTTATCTCGACTATCATTGAATGCTCGGCGTTTTCCGAGAGATCTATGCTTTTGATGCTGACTGAATATTCCTGCGGCTGCCCGCCCTGCACGGTCGTGTAGACAGTCGCATCGCCCTCGTGTATCTGCTGCCTGAAGCCCAGCGGCATGGCGTCATGCTTTGTAGGACAGGTGAACGTCCTGCCGAAAACGCCGCAGGAGGTGTTTGCCGTGATAACGCCCGTGGCGGCTGATGACCTGAATGCCCCGAGCAGCTCGCCCGGGTCGCCCTCGTGGCTTTTTTCGACACCTGTTATGTCTACCTCGCCGGTGTTTCCGTCGGAGAGCGGCAGCGGCTGTTTAGTGTCGGCGTCGCAGATAGGGTGCCCGAGACCGCCGAAGCTCCCTGTCGTATCATCATAGAAGGTGAGCGTGCCTATACCTGCTGAGGAATCACGCACCCACATTCCGGCTCTGTACTTGCCGCCCGAAAGCTCGGGAACAAGGCTCACCGTTTTGACCTCGCCGTCACGTTTGAGTTTTACTTCGAGCGGCTGACCGCCCGAGCCTTCCACTACTGCTGAAATGTCGCTGTTGCCTGATACAGCCTGTCCGCCGACGCTCATTATAATGTCACCTATGCGTATGCCGCACCTTGCAGCAGGGCAGGAGAGCGTGCCGTCAAAGCCGCCCTGCGACTGGAGATCAACTACAAGCACACCGTCGGTTATGAGCCTTATGCCGAACGGCTCGCCGCAGGGACGCAGCATAGGTGTATCGACTGTATGCGCCTGCACCTCCTTGACAGGGACTGCGCCGAAGAGACTCAGCGTATACGTCTGCACATCCGGCGGCTGAGAGGATACCTCACGGGTGCTGTCTGACAGTGCCGCTGTCACATCAAAAAACGTTTGCAGATCAAGGCTCGAGTCTGTCATCAGATAGTCGGGCAGGGAATTTTCGTAATAGCCGGCTAAGCTGAGTGCTGTAAACGCCGCCGCTGCAAAGGCTGCTGCCGTCTTTCTAATAAATTTTCTCATTTTTATCGTCCTTTCTTTTTTGTTATTCTTATTTTTGACGGGAAATATTTTTTAATTCAAGGTTCGCTGCAAGTATTATTTTCTTTGGCAGGGCTGAATTTTTTTGCTATTCAAGATAATTTTTGTATTGAAAAAATTTCTTTAATATGATATAATGTATTAGTATCATTCAGCCGATCCACGGCACATCAACAACTGAAAGGAACATACATTTTGAAAACAAAAAAAGAACGTCTTAAAGCGCAGGCGCAAAAGCAGCTTGAAGAAAAGAAAAAAGCTCAGAAAGAGGAAGAGCTTGAGCGTCAGAAGGTAAACGGTGATGACAAGCTGAGCTTATCTTCTGTCAGGCTTATGAAAAAAGAGCCGATAGTCTGCCTTATATTAAAAATACTTGCCTGTCTTGTGTATATGTACTCCTGCTTTTTCTACGGGGGAGTTACGATAATAGGCATATTCTCGGGTCAGGTAAACGGTGTGGAGAACAAATACGCATTCTTTATGCTTGCAGGTGTAGTGCTGGCACTGGCGGCGATAATACTGATGTTTTTCAAAAAATACATCATATCCTTTATCGTCAATATCGCTGCAACTATATTATATATGAAGACGGCGTTTTTTCTTGTAGAAAAAGTGAAAAAGCTGCTCGATGAGAATTACATCACAGATTCAGACCTGTTAGGGCTTGACAAGACGTATAAGATAAGGCATTACCCCGAGTTCGGTATACTCTTTTTAGGGGCGGTGCTGCTTGTTATCAGCCTTATAAGGCGGTATCTCAAATACCGCAGGCTCAGGACGGAGCGTGACAATGCGCCTGTCAAGAGCATTATTGACAGTGAATGATATGCTCCTCCCTACCTCTTTTTATCGAGGGGTAGGGGGATTTTTAATATATTTTCCATGTTTAACACAATGTTAATAAAACGTTCCATATATATATATATATATAGGGTATAATATTAATATATTTGCGAGAAAGCCCCTGAAACGGGTGCAAAGCATTTATAAAATGTTAATATTTGAAAGGACGTATGGAAAATGATGAAGAAAAAGATCATCTCGGGCGTAATGGCACTGAGCCTTGTATTCGGTACAGCGGCAGCACTTCCCGAGGGCGTTGTGTCCGATTTTCTAAGCACGGGCATAAATGCTAAGGCGGACGAAGAGTTTACAAAGGACGGTTGGAGATATAAAAAGGATGATAACAACAACCTTTATATAACCGGCTACACATATTTTGATGCTAAGATAACCATTCCTCCATCGTTGAATGGTCTTCCTGTTGTAGGTATAGCAAAAAGTGCATTTGAAAATAACGAAAATCTTTCGGAAGTAGTTATCCCTTCAAATGTTACTTACATAGGAGCGAGAGCATTTAAAAATTCATCTATCACAAAGATAACTATCCCTGCAACTGTGAAGGAATTTGGCGATGACTGGGGCAGTTACGAAACATTTGAAAAATGCTACAAGCTCAAAACAGTAGTATTCAATGCAGGCGACGTTCAGGAGGATATGTTCTATGACTGTACTGCACTTACAACTGTAACTCTTGGCAGCAGCACAAAGATGATAGATCATAATGCTTTCTATAACTGTACTGCTCTTAAAACTATCAATCTTAATAATGTTACAAGCATAGGCAGAGAAGCATTCTATGGCGATACTGCTCTTAAAACCGTTACATTAGGAAACGGTCTTACATATCTCGGAGCTTATGCTTTCCAGAAGTCAGGTCTTACATCTGTTACTATACCGGCAAATGTGAAACTTGGTGATGACTGGGGCAATTATAGTACATTTAAGGAATGCCCGAACCTTGCATCGGTAACTGTAAACAACAGTCTTGTAGGAAGCAATGAATTCAGGGATTGCCCGAAGCTCAAAACTGTAAGATTTGGTTCTAAGATAAGAACAATTGAATCCAATGCTTTCTATAATGATACTGCACTGACTACCGTTATAAACGGCGGCGACCCTGCATATATCGGCAGATCTGCTTTTGAGAATTGTTCTGCACTTAAATATATCACATTAGGTTCAAGACTCGTACATATCGGTTCTTATGCGTTTAAGAATAACTCATCGCTGACTACTATAAGGATCCCTTCAACCGTTGTCAGCTTTGAAGATGACTGGGGCACATACGCTACATTCAACGGCTGCTCGAATCTTAAAAATGTATATATAGCAAATACTGCTATGCCTGAGAAAGATGACGCATGGAATAAAATGTTCGGCGGCTGCACAAAGCTCGTTATCAACACTATCAGTAATTCACCTGCATATAAATTTGCTACAAACAGTGTATATTCAAAGAAAACATTTACTGCAAAGCCGGCAAAATCAGTAACATTCAGCAAGAGCAATTATACACTTTTAAAGGGTGAGAGCCTTGTTCTCTATCCTACTATGTCGCCTGCAAACTCAACGGATTGTTATACATTTGTCTCAGGAGATGCTGACGTAGCTCCTGTTAATGAGTACGGCGTTGTAACTGCAAAGCAGACAGGTGAAACACAGATACAGGTAGTTACTACAAGCGGCAAGAAGGCTGTATGTAAGATAAAGATAGTTGAGTCAGGCACATCAAGCACCGACGCTCCCAAGAAGAAGAGCATAAACCTCAGCTCGGTATCTGTTGTATATCCTAACTACAACGGCAAGGCTCAGACACCTGCTCCGACTGTACTCTACAACCCCACTATACAGCTCGTAAACGGCGTTGACTACACGGTTACTTACTCAAACAATGTCAAGGTCGGCAAGGCTAACATGGTCATCACAGGCAAGGGCAACTACACAGGCACTATCAAGACATCCTTCCAGATCAAGGGTACTGATATAAAGGGCGGCAAGGCTACTCTTAAAAAGAGCGCTTACGCTTACACAGGCAAGGCTAAGAAGCCGGCTGTCACCTTAAAGGTCGGCGGCAAGACCCTTAAAAAAGGCACAGACTACACAGTCGCTTACAAGAACAACAAGAATGTCGGCACAGCTACTGTTACTATCAAGGGCAAGGGCAACTACACCGGCACTATCACAAAGACCTTCAAGATCAATCCTGCAAAGCCAACTATAAGCAAGGCTACAAGCCCCAAGAAGGGTAAGGTAAAGGTAACATACAAGAAGGCAGCAGGCGCAGCAGGCTATCAGATAGTTCTTGCTAAGAACAAGAAGTTCACATCAGGCAAGAAGGTCGTAACTGCTAAGGGTGCAAGCAAGACTGTAAAGGGTCTTACCAAGGGCAAGACCTACTTTGTAAAGGTACGCTCCTACAAGAAGGTAGGCAAGACTACCTATTACAGCGGTTACTCAAAGGTACTTAAAGTTAAGGTAAAGAAGTGATCTGCATAAGATCCCCCCGGCGTGACAAGCGCCGGGGGTTTTTGCGTGCATTTGACTATGTGAATAAAAATTGGGCGTTTTTGTGCGGCTTTGTCGGCTGAATTACCATTGACATTTTATAGCTGATATGGTATACTATAAAATGTATTTTTGTGTATTTTTTTGTACACAATGAGAGGAAAACTTTTCAAAAAGGAGAATTGCAGTGGTTTTTGCAGATCTGTTCTTTCTGTATTTCTTTCTGCCGGTCTGTCTGATATTCTATTTCATGACAAGAAATCTGCACATAAGAAATGCAGTGCTTATAGCCTTCTCGCTTATCTTCTATGCGTGGGGCGAGCCGATATGGGTGAGTATACTCATTATCTCGGCGGCGGTCGATTACATAAACGGTCGTGTCATCGACAAATACCGGGGCAAGCCGCAGGCGAGAATGGCGGTCGTCTGGTCGCTTATCGTAAACTTAGGCATACTTGTAGGCTTCAAGTATACAGGCTTTATCATGGAGAATGTCAACTCTCTGCTCGGTACATCGTTCAATGTCCCGAATATCAAGCTGCCGATAGGTATATCGTTCTATACGTTCCAGACTATATCCTATACTATCGACTGCTACTGGGGCAAGGTTAAGACGCAGAAGAACTTTTTCAGGTTTCTTTTGTATGTGTCGCTCTTCCCTCAGCTGGTCGCAGGACCTATCGTGCGTTACTCGACGATAGGTGAGGAGATAAATGACAGAAAAACTACCATGCAGGACGTATCGGAGGGTATGTCAAGGATAATCCTCGGCATCGGAAAAAAGGTGCTTATCGCAAATGCGCTGAGCAAGGTCGTTACCACCTGCTTCGGCGAGATGTCGGACGGCTTTGCGGCGGTAAGCAATATATCCGTTGCAGGTGCGTGGTTCGGTGCGGCTATGGTAGGGCTATGGTATTACTTTGACTTTTCGGGGTACTCGGATATAGCGATAGGTCTCGGGCGTATATTCGGCTTCCATTTTGATGAGAACTTCAAGTACCCATTTATCTGCAAGAGCATATCTGAATTCTGGCAGAGGTGGCATATATCGCTAAGCTCATTTTTCAGGGACTATCTGCTGTACCTGCCGTTGTTCGGCAAGAGAAGAAAATACGGCGGACTGTTTTTGGTATGGTTCTGCACGGGTCTTTGGCACGGTGCGAGCTGGAACTTCATCCTCTGGGGTCTGTACTACGGGCTGTTCATTCTTATGGAGTTAAAGATAGGCAAGAAGAGAATGAAAAAGTGGAGCCCTGTATTCTCACATATCTACACAAAGGTAGTCATAGCTATCGGATTTGGTATATTCTACTTTGAGGACTTAGGGGCGCTCGGGAGATTTTTCAAGGCACTCGTAGGTGCAAACGGAAACTCGCTCACAGACAGCGTCACAACAACGATATTCAGGAATTATCTGTATGTGATACTGCTTGCAGTAATATTCTCGATGCCGGTGATACCGAAGCTCAAAGAGCTTTGCATGAAGCAGAAGAGCAGGGCGGTGTTCATACAGGCAGCAGGCGTTGTGTGCAATGTGGCTATACTGCTTGTGAGCAGCATAATGCTTGTAAATACCACCAACAATCCGTTTTTGTATTTCAGATTTTAATGGAGAGAGATAAATGAAGAATAAGAGCAATGACCCTATGGAGGGCAGCTTCGACCCGTCAAAGCAGTTAGCTGAGCTTGACAGGATATTCGCTGAGAGCCTTGAAAAGATAGACAAGGAAGGCAGCAAGGACAGCGCATGGGAGGAAGTGAGCGAAAAGAACGCAAAGGAAACTTCTTCGCCTGATAT
Organism: Ruminococcus sp.; assembly: GCA_017470535.1. GTDB lineage: Bacteria > Bacillota > Clostridia > Oscillospirales > Ruminococcaceae > NK3A76. The sequence goes on from JAFUYP010000001.1 coordinate 33,945, forward strand.
AGAGGAGCAGTTTATAACGCTTGACGAGAACAAAAAGGATAGAAAGCACAAGGCGAAGAACAAGGATAATATCCCCTCAAGGCAGGAGGTGGTCATACACATACCCACCTCGGAGGAGGAGGAAGAAGCTCAGCAGGACGAGGAATACCTGTCAAAGGAAGAGCGTGACAGGATGTTTGAGGAGCTTTATCACATCGAGCCGCCTAAAAAGAGAGAGCCTAATGTGTTCAAGACAGAATTCCGCTTTCTCAATGCGGCAGGGTGCCTTCTTTGCATATTCGGGATATTTGCATATCTTCTGTTCGCAGACAGAGAGAGCGGCTTTATAAACAGCGAGAACAGGCTTCTGGCGACTATGCCGACGCTTTCAGCTAAGAGCTATAAGGACGGCAGCTTTGCAAAGGGCGTTACCGATTACTTTACCGATACTATCCCCGGGCGTGAGACGCTCAAACGTTACAGCGCTAAGATAAATGACCTCTATGGTCTTAAAGACGACACAAAGATCTCGGGCAACGTCAAGACTGTAAAGAAGGAAGTGCTTGAAGAGCCGGAGGTTAAGGTGACGACCGTTACTGCGAATGTCAACATCGCAAAGGAAAAGGACACTGAAAAGACCTCTGACGATGAGTCTGAGACACAAACACAGCAGGCAGCAGATACTGATACCGACAGCTCAGAGCCTGATGAAACGCAGGAAACTACCACCACGACAGAAAAGCCCAAGGAAACTACAAGTAAGGAAAAGGAAACGACCAAAAAGATAGCTGAGCCGATAGATGACGGCGAGGTATACGGAAGTGTCATAGTTTCCGGCTCGGGCAAGGATGTAAGGGCGGTAAGTGCTTACTACGGTCAGTTTGAGATGGCTGAGAAGTATGCCTCCACTATAAACAAGTACAAGGAAGAGCTGGGCGACAAGGTAAATGTCTATAATATGACTATACCTATATCGTCGGCATACTATATACCGCCGAACTTTGAGGATTCGGTATCCAGTCAGAAGGACAATATAGCAGTTATCGAGAGAAACCTAAAGGACATAATCTCGGTAAATGTATATGACGAGCTTGAAAGCCATACAGATGAATATATCTATTCAAGGACTGACCACCACTGGCAGCCGCTTGGCGCTTACTACGCAGGCAAGGTATTTGCAGAGGCAGCAGGCGTTGATTATCCGGCACTTGATGAATACGGCAAGTATGTCAAGGAAGATTTCTGCGGTACTATGTATATGTACTCGGATTACAACGAGGATCTGAAAAACAACCCCGATACCTTCACCTACTACAAGCCAAAGAACGACTACACGACTTATTACTACAACACCGACTTTACAAACAAGCAGCAGAGCGAGCTGTTCTTTGACTTTGCCGAGGGCGTCAACACCTACTCGGTATTCTTGGGTACTGATGACACTCTTGCGGAGATAGATACTGATGTTGATAACGGCAGAACGCTCGTTATCATCAAGGACAGCTTCGGTAATGCGCTCGCACCGTTTATGGTAAACAGCTTTGAGAAGATATATGTAGTTGATTTCAGATATTTTCAGACCAATGCGATAGAGTTTATAGACGAGGTAGGCTGTACTGATCTCCTGTTTGCTATCTCAGCAAGCTCCTGTGCTACCGACACACATATAGACACTATCAATAACGACCGTGTCCAGTACAGGACGGAAAAGGCTGATACTAAAAAGTCAGACAAGAAAAAAGACTGACAAGGAGAAAATATGAAAGAGCTTGAATACCCCTTTGACAGTTCGTACATACTGAAAAAGAGAAAGAAACTGAAACGGGAGCTGCTTGAAAACGGGCAGACAAGGATAAAAAAGAAGATCGCTGTTTTGGGCGGTGCGACTGTTGATGATATTGTATCCTGCTTAGAGCTGTTTTTGCTTGATAACGGGATAGAGCCTGTGTTTTACAAAAGCGAGTACAATATGTACTGGGAGGACGCAGTTTTCGGCGGCGAGATAGATGAATTCGAGCCTGATGTAGTGTATATACACACATCGATCAGAAACCTGCGTGTCACACCTGCTGTCACCGACAGCGGGGAGCAGGTGGAGTCAAAGCTCAGGGCTGAGTATGAACGCTTTGAGCAGATGTGGCAAAAGCTGTATGAGCGCTTTAGCTGCGTGATAATACAGGACAACTTCGCTATGCCGTATTACAGGCTGCTCGGCAACAGTGATGTGTATGATATTCACGGGCTGACAGGGTTCGTGGGCAGGTTCAATGAAAAGATATACTCATACGCACGGGGCAGGAACGACTTCTTTGTGCTGGATATAAACTATCTGAGCGCCTGTGTCGGGCTTGACAGGTGGTATGATCTTACCTACTGGTATCTTTACAAGTACGCACAGAGCTTGCAGGCGATACCTGCGCTTGCATTTGAGATAAGCAAGATAATAAAGGCGGTATTCGGCAAAAACAAAAAGTGCATAGCGCTCGACCTTGACAACACCCTCTGGGGCGGCATCGTCGGCGATGACGGCGTTGAGGGGATAAAGATAGGGCATGAGGACGCACAGTCCGAAAGCTACTATGAATTCCAGAGCTATATCAAGGCTCACAAGGACATAGGCGTTATACTGAGCGTATGCTCAAAGAACGAGCATGAGAATGCCATAGCAGGACTTGAACACCCCGAGGGCGTGTTAAGACCCGATGATTTTATAGTGATAAAGGCAAACTGGGAGCCAAAGAGCGAGAACATCAAGGCATCTGCGGCGCAGATAGGCATACTTACCGATTCGTTCGTGTTTGTTGACGACAACCCGGCGGAAAGGGAGATAGTTTCAAAGCAGACGGGCGCTGTCGCTCCCGACATAGGAGAAGCGGCAGACTATATAAGAGTGCTTGACAGATCGGGCTTCTTTGAGGTGACAAGGCTCTCAAAGGACGATCTGAAAAGAAACGAGATGTACAAGGCAAACGCTAAGAGAAACGAGCTGCAAAGCACCTTCGCAGACTACGGCGAGTACCTTGATTCGCTTGAAATGACGGCGGTGATAAGACCGTTTGAGAAGGTATTCTTTGAGCGCATATCACAGCTGACGAACAAGTCTAACCAGTTCAATCTCACGACTCTCAGATGCTCGGTATCCGACATAGCGTCGTTTGCACAGGACGAAAATTATGTAACGCTCTACGGCAGCCTTAAAGACAAATTCGGCGACAACGGTGTCGTGAGCATAGTCGCCGGCAGGAAAAAGGGCGACGAGCTTGACATTACGCTGTGGCTGATGAGCTGCCGGGTATTAAAGCGTGACATGGAGCTTGCGATGCTCGACAGCCTTGTGAGTGCGGCAAAGAAAAAGGGTATAAAGACGCTCAGGGGGCTTTACATACCGACTGCCAAGAACAAAATGGTAAAGGACTTCTACGACGGGGTGCTGGGCTTTGAAAAGACAAGGCAGGACGATGACGGTCAGGCAGAATATACGCTTGACATAGAGGAGTACGAAAACAAAAACATACATATAGATGTGAAGGAGTGACTATTATGACAGAAAAGGAGCTTTACAAAAGGCTTAACGAGGTGTTCCGTGATGTATTTGATGATGACGGCATAACAGTCGATGAGTACACCACAGCAGATGACATCGACGACTGGGATTCGATAGAGCATATCACCCTTATAGGTGCGGTGGAGGACGAGTTTTCCATGCGCTTTAAAATGGGTGAGGTATCCGGCATGAAGAATGTCGGCGAAATGGCTAAGATCATCATGTCAAGAGGAAAGTGAGCAAAACAAAGCATATAGGCGCCTGCGATCAAGAGCAGGCGCTTTTTGGCAGGATAAGAATGTGTTGACTTTTTAATGGACATAATGTATAATAAAAATATGATGAACGTGATATTTGTAAGGAGGATAAAACTATGAGATCTCGTTTTGCAGGAAAGCTGATAGGCGCATTGACAAGTGCTGCCGTTCTTGCCGGAGCAGTCGGCGCTGTGCCTGTTTCGGCGCAGGAGGGGCTTGATGAGGACACGCTTGAATTTGTAGACGCTATGGGCGCCGGGTGGAATCTGGGCAACACTCTTGATGCACACGGCAACTGGGCATCAGGTGTGGATACCGAGACCTGCTGGGGCGTACCTAAGACCACAAAGGCTATGATAGAAGCAGTACACGATGCAGGCTTTGAAACGATAAGGATACCTGTTTCATGGGCGCAGCACGTTGACAGCAGCTACAAGATAGACCAGGCTTTCATGGCGAGGGTGAAGGAGGTAGTTGACTACGCATATGATGAGGGTATGTACGTCATACTCAATGTCCACCACGATGAATCGACCGACTATGAGAGCATAAACGGTATGGGCTATTACCCCGACTCGGAGCACAGGGAAAAGTCGCTTACATACCTGACTAACGTATGGCAGCAGATAAGCGAGACCTTTAAGGACTATGACGAGAGCCTTATATTTGAAACGCTCAACGAGCCGAGGCTGTGCGGTACACAGTATGAATGGTCAAGCCCGAGGTGGGTAAGCGATCAACCATTGATAGAATCGTGCGAGATCATCAATACCTTCAATCAGGAGATAGTGAATGTCATAAGAAAGTCGGGCGGCGAGAACGCAACAAGGCGCATAATGTGCCCCGGGTATGCAGCATCAGCTGACAGTGCGATAGCAGATGTATACAAGCTGCCGACTGACCCCATAAGCACAAATCAGCACAAGATAATGGTATCGACACACGCATATACGCCGTATGATCTTTGTCTGGCATCAGATAAAGATAAAATGAAATATCAACTTGACGATAACGGCAGGAGCCAGATAGACGGTGTGTTCTCGGAGCTGTATAACAAGTTTATAAAAAACGGTACGGCAGTCATTATGGGCGAGTGCGGTGTTACCTTCAAAAACAATCAGTCGGAGTGCGATGCGTGGGCGAGCTACTACTACACGCAGGCGGAGAAATATGACATCCCTGCGGTGCTGTGGGATAACAATGTACGCTCAAACCCTGACGGACCCGGAGAGTGCCATCAGCATTTTGACAGGTCGTCACTTACATGGGCTGACCCGACGTTTATAAAGGCTATAATGGACACGGTCGTTCAGGACACAGAGCCTGACAAGGAGGGTCTGCCGGGCGATGCTGACGAAAACGGCGATGTAAACATCAATGATGTACTTATCATCCAGCAGTTCATAGCAGAGTGGAAGGTCACGGTAAACGAAGAGAACTGTGATGTAAACAACGACGGCAAGATAAACATAAACGATGTCCTTCTCATACAGCAGTATATAGCAGAGTGGGACGTAGAGCTGATATAGACAAGGGCAGTACACATAAGGAGATATACCATGACAGCCAAAAAAAGAATACTCATAGCTGCCATGGCGTGTGTTATGCTCACCTCTTGCAGGGTCAACAGCGGCAGCTCGTCTGAAAGCTCATCTGACAGTGAGGCTGTACCGGCTATGGTCTCGTCGGTCGTAAAAGCCGATGCTGTGCCGGCGGTGCGCACTGATGATGATATAAAAAAGCCTGCAAATGTAAGCGGCAGCGTTTCTGACAATAGCTTTGTGATAAGCTGGGACGAGTGCGGGGACGCTGACGGGGTGGAGATAAGAATGTACATCTCCGGCAGCGAGGAGGTACATATTTTCAGCAACATCAAGGGCGGCAGCTTTTCGATACCCGACCAGCAGGACGGCACTAAGGCGGAGTTTGAGGTGTATGCGTTCAGGTTTGACGGCGATGAAAAAATATACTCACAGTCGTCTGAGAAGATAGAGCTTGAAATGCCTGTCTATGGCAGCAGGATAGATATAAAAAGTGTCTGCCAGTACGCAGAGCCGGCACTCCCGACCGGGTGCGAGTGTACGGCACTTACGACGGTACTGAAATTCTACGGCTTTGGAGTCACCAAAAACGAGATCGCCGCAAAATATTTAAAGACGCAGAAATTCAAAAAGAAAAAGGGCGTTTTGTACGGCGCAGACCCCGAGAAAGCCTTTGTCGGCAAGCCGGAGGACAAGCACTCTTATGGCTGTTACAGCAAGCCGATAGCAGACGCTGCGAACAAGTATCTGAAAGAGCAAAAAAGCACTCTGCGTGCCTATGCTAAGGACGGGCAGGAGCTTGAATACTGGTTTGACAAGATAGACGAGGGCAAGCCTGTTATCATCTGGGCGACTGATGATATGAAAAAGTCAAAGCCTACCGACGAGTGGCTGACTAAGGACGGCAAAACTATAACCTGGCTCAAAAACGAGCATTGCTATGTGCTTGCAGGGTACGACACCAAAAAGAAGATAGTCTTCTGCTGCGACCCGATAGACCGCACCACGCAGATAAAGGAATATGACATATCCCTCTTTGCAAAGCGCTACAAGGAGCAGGGAATGCACGCAGTATTGATAGAATAGCCGTACACTGATAATAGTTGACAGGTGACAGAACCTGTCCACATAGGGATTCACGCACGTCTTTTCGTCAAATTTTGCCGGTGACTGCGTTAAAAATCCTTGAAGGGCGACAGCCCGTCGGCGGATTTTTGCCTTGTCACCGACAAAATTATGCCTGAAAATCCGTACATTCACCCTATGTTGACAGGTTCTAAGTTATCACCTGCGGTGATGATATAAAAAATAAGGTCTTGCGGTGTTGCAAGACCTTTGTTGTTTTTTTTTCTTTAATCCCAGAATGCTACTACCGGGGTGTTGAGGGGGACGTTTTCGTATACATATTTTGCAGCGTCAAGGGATACGTTTACGCAGCCGTGCGAACCGTTTGTCTGGTAGAGCGTACCGCCGAAGTACGGCTGCCATGTAGCGTCATGTATACCGATACCGGAGGTCGAGATATTGTTCCAGTAAGCGACCTTTGTATCCCACGAAGAGCCGTCAGCGTTTGAGTCTTTAAGTCTGAAATCAGCAGCCTTGAACCACAGCTTGTACACGCCCTCGGGAGTGTTTCTCGTTTCAGTCGGCATACCTGTTACAACGTCTGTTTCCCAGACCATCTTGCCCTTCTTATAGAAGTACATATGCTGTGCCGACAGGTCAAGCTCCAGGTAAGTGTCGCCAATATCGTCGTCCTTTGTCCAGCAGTCCTTGTTGCCCTCGTATGTGATAGCGCCGTCGGGAGTGGTGTAGAACAGCGGATCGACCGTTGTGCTTTCGCCTTCCTCTATAAGCTCTGTCACAAGGTCAGCCATGCCGTCATCATCGAGCCACCAGCCGTAAAGGTTAGCGCCGTCGTGCGGTTCAACGTTTACCGTGCCGTGAGCTGTGGACTTGAACTTTCTTGTAGTTGCGAATGTATTATACTTATCAGCAAGCTCTGCGACATACTTGACTACCTCGTCATGATCGACGCTGTAGCTGCCGTCTTCTTCGATCTCGAGCCAGTCTATAAAGCGTGAGCCCTTGAGCGTTGCCTTTTCGTAAACGAAATCAAACTGTATCTTTGTATCGACTATGCTGTTCAATGAATCGCACTTATCCTGAAGATCCTTAGCCAGCACCTGCGGCTGCTCGTAAACGTCAAGGTCTGCGATGCTTATATCGTAGTTGCCCTTTGCGACCTCGGAGGCGATAAAATCATACACCTCGCCGAGCTTGTCCTTGTCGATAGTGTTGCCGACTACTTCCTTGACTATCTCAAAGCCGTCGTCTGTGCGGTCGATATATGCGTCCTTTGACTCTATCTTGTTTGTAGCGTCGATAACGTCGTTTTTGATTATAGCATTGAGCTTTTTGTCATTGAACTGCGAATCCGGGTCAAACTCAAAGCTCGAAGGCTTTAAGAATGAGCGGAACCACATATTGTGATTCTGCGAATCATAAGCGCTGTCAACGGCAGAGCTTAAATTGCTTGAAAAATCAAGGTCTTTAAGATCAATGTCAACGACTGTGCCGTCACGCTTGGTGATCGAGATCTTCTGCTCGAAGGTTATCTCCTGACTGAGCTTATTCAGTGCGTCCTCCTTTGAAAGACCGCTGACATCTACCTTGTTGATAGATGTGTTTGCAAGGAACACCCCGTCATACGACTTCTTGCCGTATGCGTATGCACCTATAACACCGCCGATTATCGCAACAGCCATAACGCCGCATACTATGTCAACAGCATGAGACTTCTTTTTCTTTTTCCTGCTGCCCTGACGGCTCGCCGTGGCGGGTCTTGATGTCTTCTTTCTGGGTGCGGACACCTCATCATCCCTTTCATCATCATAGTCGTCATCATCTGACGGCTCAAATCCCTGCTTTGGAGTCAGCGAGGAGAACGAAATATCATCATCGTCGTTAAAATTATCCTGCATTGTCTTAGCTATCTGTTTTGCAAGCTGCTCCTGCTTTGTGCCCTCTGCCGTGCCGGGCTTTATTTCCTTTTCATTCTCAGCCATATTGTCCCCGATAAGACAGGTGCCTCCCTTCGGCTTTATCGTACATTTTTCTACACTTATACTTAGTACATTTAATTATAGCACAAACCTATTTAAAAAGCAATGAAAAAATTATACAATTATAGTGTGCTTTAAAATCCATAACTTGTAAATATTCACTTATCAGGTGTCAAGTGTACCGAAAAACTCCCTTATGGTCTTTTCGTCAGCCGTCACACTGCCCTGTATCATAGCGTCGCTTCCGCCGCCCTTGCCGCCGAGAGCTGCGTTTATCTCCTTAGCCCTTGCCCTGAGTGCGACCGATGAAGATGCCATTATGTAGCTGTACCCGTTTGCAGCAGCCGAGAACACGCCGAACACCCCGTCTGTGAGCGCAACACCCTCGTTAGCTATTCTTCGCATACTGTTCATATCAAGCGAGTCGGCGAACACACAGAAGCTCCCTCTGCCGTCATTTGAAAGCCCCTTTATTATCTCGTCTGTCTGCTTTGCGGCTATGTCTGCGAGCTGCTGCTTCAAAGCGTTGTTGTCACTGAGCAGCTTGCTTACAAAGTCTGCTGCCTTTTCGGGCTTTGCCGAGAGCAGGCGTGAGATCTCCCTCACCGTATCAAGGCGCTGCGAGAACACCTCCACAGCGTCAAGACCGCACAGGATATGCACCCTTGTGCCGCCCTTGTAGCTTTCATGGGATAGTACCTTCACAAGCCCTATCTTTCCGGTAGATGACAGGTGCGGCGCACAGCAGGCGCATACATCTATGCCGTCTATCGTGACTATCCTGATATTCTGCATATTTTCGAGCTTGCTCCTGTAATCAAGGCTTGCAAGTGTCTGGTCATCGGGGTAGCTTACAGTTATCTTTACGTCCCTTGCTATCGCTTTGTTTGCTTTAAGCTCGCACTCTCTCAGCTGCTCGTCGGTGATCACGCCGTTAAGGTCGAGCGTCACCTCGTCCTTGCCAAGATGAAAGCCCACATTGTCATATCCGAGCATCTGATGAATAAATCCCATTATAAGATGCTCACCCGAGTGGTTCTGCATACGGCGCAGGCGAATATCCTTATCTATCACACCTGTAACGGTGCTGCCGACCTCAAGCGGCTTGTCGGTCTTGTGGTAAACGATACCCTCACGCTCCTGCGTATCAAGGACTTTGGCGTTTCCAAGCGTTCCCACATCGCCTGCCTGTCCGCCGCCCTCGGGGAAGAATGCCGACTTATCAAGCGTCACCTCATACCCCTTTTTCACCTGCTCGCAGGAAAGCACCTTTCCCTCAAATTCAAATAATTCACCGTCGTCAAATAATTTCTGTGTCACCATGTTCGTCCTTTCTATCCTATCAGCTTCAAAGCTGCTTTTTTGTCTGCTGCCGGGTATAAACGCAAAAGATGCTCATATACAAACTGCCTGCTATCCTCCGGCTCGTCGCAGTATTTTGCCGTTACCTCATCATACCCCCATATCGACTCGGGTGATGAATATTTCGCACATTTCATAAGACCGTATTCCTCGCCCTTTTTGTTGAGCTTTTTGCGAAAGTCGCACATCACGACATACATCTGCTGCATAAGCAGATTTATAGTGCCGTCAAAGTTTTTCTCTTTTCCCTTGCCGAAGCCTGCGGTCTTTTTCATCTCATATGAGAACCATTCGTCCCTGAGGGTGAAAAGATCCATTATCTTTTTCTGCCTGAGTTTTGCCTTGCCCTCGTCCCAAAGCGAATCAAAGTCATACCCGTCACGCCTGAAATTCACAAAAAAGGGGAGCATCGTAAGTGATATGAACCCTGCCTTGCCGTTAAAGAACTTACCGTATGCGACCCTGTGTGACGCAGCGGCAGCTTCTCTCATTTCCCACGGGTCGTCCTCTCTGCCTGTCCACCAGCTTTGAGCCGCACTGTGCTCCTCGACCGAGAACCACTCTATGTCATTTGCAAACAGCGGCACGAAACCCACAGCGTCAACGAATCCTATAAGCTCGTCTATATTTTTTATGCGGCTGCTGTCGTTTAGTGACAAGCCGCTCATGTACCATACGCCGTCAATTTTCTCCATAACATCACCAAATTTTATTATAGCATATTCTGCACATTTTTGCAAGAGCAAAGCTCCCCTGCATCGGAGAGCAGTTTGTGCTCCCCTCAGAGGCAAGATAATAAGAAGCAAGAAGCAAGATAAGAGGTGTTTCTTGCTTCCTGCATCAGGAGTTATTGTTTTTGGAGTTTACTTTTTCTGCTTTTTCTTTTTTGTCTTGTCAAATGCCGGGTTGAAGGCGTAGAAATTCCTTGCATCGAGCAGGTCTGTCGTCAGGCGCAGACACTCTCCGAAGCGCTGATAATGCACTATCTCACGCTCACGCAGGAATTTTATCGGCTCTCTTACATCGGGGTCGTCGATAAGGCGCAGGATATTGTCGTAGGTGATCCTTGCCTTCTGCTCGGCAGCGAGGTCTTCATTGAGGTCTGCTATCGGGTCGCCGGTAGACTGGAAGTACGCCGCATCAAACGGCACACCGGCAGCCGACACGGGATAAATGCCCGTCGTGTGGTCAACAAAGTAAGCATCGAACCCGGACTCCTTTATCTGCGCAGGAGTAAGGTTTCTTGTCAGTTGGTAAATGATCGCACTGACCATTTCCATGTGGGAGAGTTCCTCCGTCCCAATATCAGTAAGCATCGCCTGAACTTCTCTTGTCGGGGCGGCGTAGCGCTGGCTGAGGTATCTGAGTGCTGCACCCGCTTCGCCGTCGGGACCGCCGAGCTGGCTTACGATTATCTTCGCAGCTTTCGGGTCGGGGTTTTTGATATTTACCGGGTACTGTAATCTTTTCTCGTATGCAAACATCAGCGCTCACCTCTTTCATATTCGCTCACCCACGGGAACGGCTCTGTCACCCAGCACCATTTCCTGTCGTCGTCGCCGAGTGCGTTCTCCATTTTAAGTGCGCCGTATTTTTCCTCGTACTCCGCCCTTGCCTTGTCAAGCTCCGATTTGTGCTTTTTAAAGTAGGCGATGCCCTTTTCGCAGGTCGGGTGGGAGTCAAGATACAGGTTCGCCTCCACTAATGCAAACGACAGCTGCTGTACTTTGAGCAGCAGTTTCTGCCTTTCATTCACCGCACACCGCCTCCTCTCCTATAAACGGCTTGTCAAGGCAGGGAAATACCGTCCCACGCCCGAGCGCCACATCATCTTCATATATCCTGCCCCATTTCTGAAAGGGCACATACGCCATGCCGTAGGCAAGCACCTCCGGTAAAACGTCCGAGCCTGTGTTCTTTACAAGGCAGTCGTCCATATCGTCAAGCAGTCTGCCCAGAGGACAGCTGTCAAACATATCCATACTTCTCAGCTCCATTCTTTTAGTGATGTTTTATACTATGCGCCCAAGGGTAATATTGTCACATGGGCTGTGATGCTTACCACGGTTACAATTTGTAATATGTTATGTTTTATATTTGGATATAGTTTCATAAGTTCGCATTAATTTCTTTTGATTTGTACAATGTAAACGATTTACAGCCGGGTGATTTGTTAAAAAAGTATATTGAAAAAAACTTTAAAAAAGTGTATTATAATTAAAGATAGGAAAATTCTTTCCTTCGGTTTGAAACAGATATTTTTTTGGAGGTAGATAACAATGAAGATCAAAAAGTTATTGGCACTTGCACTTTCACTTACTGTAACAGGTATCGTATTCACATCATGCGGTGACAGCAGCTCATCATCGAGCAAGGCTGATTCATCAAGCGCTGCTGAAACAACAACTACTACAACAACAGCTGCTGAGTCGAGCGAGGCTGAAACAGAGGCTTCTTCCGCTGACGCTTCCGAGGCTGATGCTTCTTCTGCTGACGCTGATGTTGATACTTCTGCTGCTGACGCTTCTGCTGCCGATGCTTCTTCCACAGAGGAGAAGAAGGAAAAGATCGACCGTACAGGTCACAACACATTCCTTATGCTCGCTGACGGCACATGGACATACAGCAACATGAACGACGACGCTAACGACCGTCCTCTTCCTGAGGGTGGTACTACCTGCGAGGTAAGCAAGGACGGCACATATACAGTTGATGTAAACATCGAAGACTGCTGCGAGTGGATGAACTCCGCTCCCAACGTAAAGGAGCCTATGGAGGTAGGCGACCCCGGCTTCGGTATCACAGTTCTGAACGTTGATATAGCTGATCTTGCTACAAAGATGGGCGTTTCCACAAAGGACAACGAAGCTTGGGACAAGTACTGCGAGGACAACGGCATAAAGGCTGCTAAGGCAACTCTGGCTGACAAGACTGCATTCGCAAAGACTTCCGGTCTTAACATAACTGATCTTACACTTTCTGCTGACGGCAGCGAGGTTTACAAGTATGCTGACGACGAGATCACATTTGCTGACGTTGAAGCAAACGGCAAGATCAGGATCGAGCTTTACAATGCTTACGGTGATACAATGAACACAGCTCCTCAGGCTATCAAGGACTTCGCTATGGACGGCGAATTTGAAGAGCTTTCAGTTACATTCACTATTTCCGGTATCAAGTAATATTGATAAAAACCACAGAGCCGGTGCGTGTTATGCGCACCGGCTCATTTTTATTTGCTTATCCTGTCGGTCAGGTCATCTACCATTTCGGCGAGGCTTTCAAGCGCTCTCCCGGCGGCGGACTTTAATTTTTTCTTACCCTTGTTCATTTTCCTTGTCAGCACGAACGCTGCCGTGCCGACCGTTACGCCTGTGGATATGCCTTTGACAAGTGCGCTGTCTTTTATTGACATATTTTTGCTCCTTTCTTTTTGTTTGCAGTATTATTTTTGCCTGCACGGGAATAATAATTCAAGTGAAATGCTGTAAATCTGTCCTTTGGTCGGGATATACAAAATAAATTCATAAATAATGTTAAAAATATCTGTTTACCTTTTGCACAAAGTATGCTATAATAAAATAGTATCATTATAGGAAAATTTTAATACGGACAGGAGTTGTTTTACATTGGGTATGACAATGACACAGAAGGTACTTGCGGCTCACGCAGGTCTTGACGAGGTCAAGGCAGGTCAGCTGATAATGGCTGAGCTTGATCTTGTGCTGGGCAATGACGTTACATCGCCCGTAGCTATAAATGAATTCAACAAGGCGGGCTTTGATTCGGTGTATGATACCGGCAAGGTAACTATGGTAATGGATCACTTCACGCCTAACAAGGATATAAAGAGTGCGCAGAACACCAAGCAGTGCAGGGATTTTTGCAGACAGTACTGTATAAAGAACTATTTCGATGTTGGCGATATGGGTATCGAGCACGCACTGCTCCCCGAAAAAGGTCTTGTCGCTCCGGGTGACTGCGTTATAGGCGCAGACAGCCATACCTGTACATACGGCGCACTCGGAGCATTTTCAACAGGTGTCGGCTCTACCGATATGTGTGCCGGCATGGCTACCGGCAAGGCGTGGTTCAAGGTGCCGTCGGCTATAAAATTCAACATCACAGGCGAGCTGCCCAAATACAGCGCTGCCAAGGACGTTATACTTCATATCATCGGCATGATAGGCGTTGACGGCGCACTTTACAAGTCTATGGAGTTCTCGGGCGAGGGGCTTAAAAACCTGACTATGGAGGACAGACTTTGTATCGCTAATATGGCGATAGAGGCAGGCGCTAAAAACGGCATCTTCGCAGTCGATGATGTAACTATCGAATACTGCAAGGGCAGGGTGGACAAGGAATTCACCGTGTTCGAGGCTGACGAGGACGCAGAGTATGACGCAGTATATGATATAGACCTTGGCACTATAAAGCCTACCGTTGCGTTCCCGCATCTTCCGGAGAATGCAAGGACATTTGATGATATGCCGGAGGTGGAGATAGACCAGGTCGTTATCGGCTCGTGTACGAACGGCAGGATAGAGGACATGAGGGCTGCTGCCGAGATACTTGACGGCAGACATATCGCCGAGAATGTAAGGTGCATAATAATCCCGGCAACTCAGAAGGTATATATGCAGGCTATGAAGGAAGGCCTGTTTGAGATATTAATAAATGCAGGGTGTGCGGTCTCCACGCCGACCTGCGGACCGTGTCTTGGCGGCCATATGGGTATACTTGCAAAGGGCGAAAGAGCTGTGGCTACGACAAACAGGAACTTTGTCGGCAGAATGGGTCACCCCGAGAGCGAGGTATATCTTGCATCGCCGTACGTTGCGGCTGCATCGGCTGTGACCGGCAGGATAAGCTGTCCGCAGCAGCTTTTATAAAGGAGTGATATATAATGGTAAGACACGTTATAATCTGGACACTCAAAAAGAATATGACCGAGGAGGAAAAGACCTGGGCGCTGCTCAAAGCCAAGAGAGGGCTTGAATCCCTGAAAGGCAAGATAGACGGGCTTGAGAGCATAAAGGTGCAGATAGATAATCTTGAATCTTCAAATGCTGATATGCTGCTCGACGCAACGCTTGCAGATGAAGAGGCACTCGCTGCCTACCAGAAAAACCCCGACCACATGGAAGTGGGCAAATTCATAAAAGAGATAACCTGCGAAAGACATTGTATAGACTATCTGATATGACCTGATAAATTCTTTGACACCTCTGCAGGAACACACATGGAGGTGATAGCATGAAAGACTATCTGATCGAGCTTTACGGCGACATTATGATGAGTTATCTTACAAAAAAATACGGCACAAAACTGAATGATGACCAGAGAATCGAAAAGTATGTCGAGGAATTCAGGAGGCTTAAAGAAGAGGCTGATTTTACCGTTACGTCCACACAGTCTATTTTTGACAAGAAGGGCATAAATTCCGGTGAATCGACTATGCTTAACGGCGAACCTGTCATAAGGCTCGTCAAGACCGGAATGTTCGGCAAGGTCAAGGTGTGCTATTATATTACCAGGATAAAGGATGAGATAACGGTGGAGTATCTTGACAAGATATTCGACGAATTGAGAAGACAGGCAAACGGCGAGAACGTATTCTCTGCCCCTGACTATAAAAACTGATATTAAAGGAGAAATATAAATGAAAGTATGCGGCAAGGTACATAAATACGGCGACAATGTGGATACCGATGTTATCATACCGGCAAGGTATTTAAACACCGCTGACCACAAGGCGCTCGCTGAGCATTGCATGGAGGATATAGATATAGACTTTGTAAAGAATGTAAAAGAGGGCGATATAATGGTCGCTGAGTCGAACTTCGGCTGCGGCTCGTCAAGAGAGCACGCACCTATCGCTATCAAGGCGAGCGGCATCTCCTGCGTTATAGCAAAGACCTTTGCAAGGATATTCTACCGCAATGCAATAAATATCGGGCTGCCGATAATAGAATGCCCCGAGGCTGCCGAGAAGATCGAAGCCGGCAACGAGGTCGAGATAGACTTTGAAACGGGTATCATCACCAACAAGACAAAGGGTGAGACTTATCAGGGCATGGCATTCCCCGAGTTTCTGATAAACATTATAAACTCAAACGGGCTGCTTAACTCCCTTAAAGAAAATAAGTGATGTATATGCCTTCTCTTAGCGGAGAGGGCATTTTATTTGTAAATATTTTCACCGAAAACAGTTAGCAGAAACTAACCAAAAAGCCCGTAAAATCGGACACTTGCGGCGGTTTGAGGATAAAAAATGACGTAACTTTTATTTCGTTAAATTCTAAAATAGGAAAAATGCAAGAAAAGTTTTGTGTCCTATTGTCTAAAATGTATATTTTTCAAAAAACTATTTACAAAGAAATTATAAAGTGGTATAATTATATTGTTATAATGTGGGCGGAGTATGCCCTTTGTCCACATATTTCTACTTCATTTTATCAATTTATTTGAGGAGGATAAAAATAATGGCAAGAAAAATGAAAACCATGGATGGTAACAATGCTGCCGCATGGGCTTCCTACCCGTTTACGGAAGTAGCTGCTATCTATCCTATCACACCTTCGTCAGTAATGGCAGAGGTAACAGACCAGTGGTCTGCAAAGGGTCAGAAGAACCTCTTCGGGACACCTGTAAAGGTTGCAGAGATGCAGTCTGAGGCTGGTGCTTCGGGTACAGTTCACGGCTCACTTGCAGCAGGCGCACTTACGACTACATATACAGCATCACAGGGTCTTCTCCTTATGATCCCGAATATGTACAAGATCGCAGGCGAGCTTTTACCGAGCGTTATCCACGTTTCTGCAAGATGCGTAGCTTCACACGCTCTTAATATCTTCGGCGACCACTCCGACATCTACGCTTGCCGTCAGACAGGCTTTGCAATGCTCTGCTCGTCTAACGTACAGGAGGTCATGGACTTAGGTACTGTTGCTCACCTTTCAACTATCGAGGGCAGAGTTCCGTTCCTTCACTTCTTCGACGGCTTCAGAACATCTCACGAGATCCAGAAGATCGAGACATGGGATATTGAAGATGTAAGAGAAATGGTAAACTTCGACAAGATCGAGGAGTTCAGAAAGAGAGCGCTCAACCCTGAGCATCCTGTACTCCGTGGTACAGCTCAGAACGGCGACATCTTCTTCCAGGCAAGAGAGGCCTGCAACCCCTACTACGAGGCTATCCCCGAGATAGTTGAGATGTATATGGACAAGGTGAACAAGAAGATAGGCACAAACTATCAGCTGTTCAACTACTACGGCGCTCCGGACGCTACACACGTTATCGTAGCTATGGGCTCTGTATGCGATACTATCGAAGAAACAATAGATTACTTAAATGCAACAGAGGGCACAAAGCTCGGTCTTGTAAAGGTACGTCTGTACAGACCTTTCCGTGCTGACAAGCTCATCGAGGCACTTCCTGATACAGTTACACAGATCTCTGTTCTTGACAGAACAAAGGAGCCCGGTTCACTCGGCGAGCCGCTTTACCTCGACGTTGTTGCTGCTATCAAGGATTCTAAGTTTGCAAACGTTACTGTTGCTTCCGGCAGATATGGTCTTGGTTCTAAGGATACTACTCCCGCACAGATCAAGGCAGTATTCTGGAACGCTTCCTGGAAGGAGGACTTCAAGAAGAAGTTCACTATCGGCATCGTTGATGACGTTACTAACCTTTCACTCCCGACAGAGGGCAAGCTCAACTCTGCTCCCGAGGGCACAACAGCTTGTAAGTTCTGGGGCCTTGGCGCTGACGGTACTGTTGGTGCTAACAAGAACTCCATCAAGATCATAGGTGACCACACCGATCTCTTTGCTCAGGCATACTTTGCATATGACTCAAAGAAGTCGGGCGGCGTTACAGTTTCTCACCTGAGATTCGGTAAGACACCTATCAAGTCCACATACCTTATCAACATGGCTGATTTCGTTGCCTGCCATAACGAGTCTTATATAGACAAGTACAATATGGTACAGGACGTTAAGCCGGGCGGAACATTCCTCCTCAACTGCCAGTGGGACGATAAGGAGCTTGATAAGCACCTCCCCGGTCAGGTAAAGAAGTATATCGCTGAGAACAACATCAAGTTCTATACTATAAACGGCGTTAAGATCGGTAAGGAGATAGGTCTTGGCAACAGGATCAATACCGTTTTACAGTCCGCATTCTTCAAGCTCGCAAACATCATCCCGATAGATGAGGCTGTCAAGTATATGAAGGACGCTGCTACTGCTTCCTACTCCAAGAAGGGTGAGGCAATAGTCAAGATGAACCATGACGCTATCGACGCCGGCTATCAGCAGGTACACGAAGTCAAAGTTCCTGCTTCCTGGAAGAAGGCTAAGGCTACTAAGATGGGCATGGCTGCTGTTAAGGACTCAAACAAGACCTTACAGGATTTCGTAAACAATATCCAGATCCCCTGCAACGCACAGGAGGGCGACAGCCTGCCGGTATCTACATTCAAGGATATGGCAGACGGTACATTCCCGCAGGGCTCTGCTGCATTTGAAAAGCGTGGTATCGCAATAGATGTTCCTGCATGGAACGGTGCTAACTGCATACAGTGTAACTTCTGTTCATATGTATGTCCGCACGCTGTTATCCGTCCTGTTGTAATGACAGACGCAGAGCTTAAAAAGGCTCCTGAGCTTGCTCAGAAGAAGGCAGTTCCTATGACAGGTATGCCCGGCTATAACTTCGTTATGACAATGTCGGCTCTCGACTGCACAGGCTGCGGCTCATGCGTAAACGTATGCCCCGGCAAGAAGGGCGAGAAGGCTCTCAATATGCAGCCTCTCGAAACACAGCTTGCTGAGCAGGAGGTATTCAACTACGGTCTTACACTTGCTGAAAAGCCTGAGGTACTTGAAAAGTTCAAGGCTACAACAGTCAAGGGCTCACAGTTCAAGCAGCCGCTGCTCGAATTCTCGGGCGCTTGCGCAGGCTGCGGCGAAACACCTTATGCTAAGCTCGTAACACAGCTGTTCGGCGACAGAATGTACATCGCAAACGCAACAGGCTGCTCGTCTATCTGGGGCGGTTCTGCACCTTCAACTCCTTATACAACAAATAAGGAAGGCAAGGGTCCGGCTTGGGCTAACTCGCTGTTTGAGGATAACGCTGAGTACGGCTACGGTATGTTCCTCGCTCAGAATACTATCAGACAGAGAACTATCGCTAAGCTGTTAGAGCTTGAAAAGACAACCAAGAAGGCAGATGTCAAGGCTGCTATCGAGGGCTACCTCTCAACAGTTGATGACGGCGCTGCTAACTCCGCTGCAACAGATACACTCGTAGCAGCACTCAAGAAGAGCAGGACAAAGGCTGCTGACGAGATACTCAAGGACGCTGATTACCTCAGAAAGAAGAGTATGTGGATCTTCGGCGGCGACGGCTGGGCTTATGATATAGGCTTCTCCGGTCTTGACCACGTTATCGCTTCGGGCGAGGACGTAAATATCTTCGTATTCGATACAGAGGTATACTCAAATACAGGCGGTCAGTCCTCCAAGTCTACACCTACCGGTGCTATCGCACAGTTCGCAGCTGCCGGTAAGGAAGTCAAGAAGAAGGATCTCGCAGGCATCGCTATGAGCTATGGCTATGTATATGTAGCTCACATCGCTATGGGTGCTGACTATAATCAGTGCATCAAGGCTATCGCTGAGGCTGAGGCTTATCATGGTCCTTCGCTCATCATAGCATATGCTCCTTGTATCAACCACGGTATCAAGGGCGGTATGAAGATCGCTCAGACCGAGGAGAAGAAGGCTGTTCAGGCTGGTTACTGGCACCTTTACAGATACAATCCTGCACTCAAGGCAGAGGGAAAGAATCCTTTCATACTCGATTCCAAGGCTCCTACTGCTGACTATAAGGAATTCCTTATGGGTGAGGTTCGTTATAACGCTCTTGCAAGACAGAATCCTGAGAGAGCAGAAAAGCTGTTCAGCAAGGCTGTTCAGAATGCTGCTGACAGGTATGATTACCTCCTCAGATATGCAAAGCTCTACAATAACGACTAATTAAAAGAAAACTCTTTTCCCCGGCGGCTGTAACGGCTGCCGGGTTTTTTATGTTAAAATAATAAGCATAGTAATTTTGTAACTATTGTGTAATAAACCTTGGTAAAAATGTTGCATAAAAAGGATAAATATATACAAATTGCATAATTGTGATAAACAATGATGAACAAATTGTTGACAGAAAGGCGTATGTGTGATATAATATATTAGAATGGTAAGGTGGGTATTGTTTATCTTCCTTACAGCTTTTAAGTAAAGGGTGAGAGATTTGACAGAGCTTGAAAGAATGGAAGAGACAGTCACTTATTGCAAGCGTTACTATGAGTTTGAAGATGCAGTTTCTGTCAACAAGGAAAATATCGAGTATTTAAAAACATATCTTCACGATAACGACTATGTTGTCAAGAATTTTGATATGAAGTCAAAGGTGAC
Organism: Ruminococcus sp.; assembly: GCA_017470535.1. Taxonomy (GTDB): domain Bacteria; phylum Bacillota; class Clostridia; order Oscillospirales; family Ruminococcaceae; genus NK3A76. Next base: position 54,174 of record JAFUYP010000001.1, read on the forward strand.
AAGGTCTGTCATCATATCTGCTGCGGCAGGTCTGGCGTTCGGGCTGATAGTGCTGGGCATATGCGGTTTGTCACTGTGGTTCGTGCCGCTGATAGCATTTCTGACGGTGACTATCGCTGCGGCTGTGTTTTTAATATCGCTCCAGAAATTCAAGCTCTCTGAGGCTGAAAAGAATCAGGTCGAGGTCAACGAGGGCATCAACGAGCAGATAGAGGTATTAAAGTCAAGAGAATCACAGCTTGTCAGCCAGAAGGACAACTACTATAAGGGCTTGCAGGAAAAGCAGCTTTGTGCGATACCGCTTGAATACATGGCAAACGCCGAGCAGATAAGGGATTATATCAAAAACGGCGAGGCTGAAACTATCGAGGACGCTCTGGGTATCTTCGAGCAGCAGCTGCTCATGCAGGAGATGTCGAGCCTTATCACAAAGAACGACGCTCCCACGCCTGTTGACAATAAAGAACGTTTCGGCGATCCGCTTGAGATCATCAAGCAGAACAAGAAGGCTAAGAGAAGGAGCCTTTTCAAAAAGTAAAATTTTTCCGGCAGTTTTCGCTGCCGGATATTTTTTGCATAATTTAAGATTTTCTGCCCATAATAATATCACGCAAGCAGTTGCGATATTTAGGTTGAAAGGGAATGATGAAATGCTTGACAGGATAGCTCTTGCGCTTTTGGTCATAGGCGGCATCAACTGGGGACTTATCGGGATCTTCCGCTTTGACCTCGTCGCCTTCCTGTTCGGCGGCTCTGCGGCTGTGATAAGCAGGATAGTCTATACGCTTGTCGCAGTATCTGCGATATGGTGTATATCCTTGTTCTTCAAGGACGACGACCGTGTTTTAGCTGTCGGATGATTTTTTGATCAAAGGGAAGGAAGTCGGATGAGGTCATGCACCCGGGATACATCGGGCTTGACCGGATGCTCAGGCGTGTAATGCGCTTATGATCTCATTCGGATTCTTTCCCTTTTTTCAGAATTTTTAAAGTGCTAATTTTTTACAAGTGTTTTTCACATAAATAAATGTGATAACTTTGTGTAAACTGCCGAAATTTTTACATTACTGGGAAAATATGTCATATTTCCTTGACTTGAAGAACAAAAAGGGGTATACTATATATGATGTTAAAAGTTCGGATTATTTCGATCTAACATCCGTTTTGTTGTCTCCTTTCTTTTGTTCTACACATAGTTTTTATTTTATCTTCGCAGCGCTTTTTAAGTGCTGCATTTTTTTTGCTGTTTTACGCCTTGACAACTTACATTTAAAATGGTATAATATTATAGTCGGCAGACAATGCAGATATAGTATAGCGGTCATTACTCCAGTTTCCCAAACTGGTGATGCGGGTTCGACTCCCGTTATCTGCTCCACGAAAGCGCCTGTGTTTACAGGTGCTTTTTTATTTCGTGTCAACTGCCGCCGCCCAAAATGGCAGAACGGAAATTCATTGATAGCAAAACAGCTATATTTCGGTATAAAAATAATCGAAAAGGGCTGTGTCCTCCGTAACCGTGTATGTGACGGAAGGCATAGCCCTATTTTTCTTTTCAGAAACCTATTCAGTTTTAAGCATCAAGGTTATCGCACAGGCGAATACAAATTGTATTATTTATGGTTGCGTTTACTAAAAGAATAATCAAAAATCGTCCAAAAGCCCTTGAAATTCGCAAAAATATGTGCTATAATATATTATGAGGATTTTTGTTTCTCGTTCACGAAAAAGTTACATATTTTCTATGGATAGGGGTTGACACGGTTATGACGATGCGGTATAATTGCGCAAGCAAGCAAGCAAGCAAGCAAGCA
>JAFUYP010000017.1 GCA_017470535.1 Ruminococcus sp.
ACTCTGATTACCAAAAGGCGAATGGTGATCTCGCCCGAAATAATTGGAGGTAAGTAAAATGAAAAAGAAAAATCTATTATCACTCACACTTGCACTTGTCTTGGGTGCAAACCTTTTAACAGCCTGCTCGGTAAGCGAGTCAGCCAGCAGCGAAGATACAGTGTCAGCAAGCAATGCGAAGACCGACTACAAATACGGCAAGATAGACATTCCCGGCAAAGACGGCGCTCTATGCGGCGCACCTATCTATATAGCCTATGAGAACGGCTATTTCGCAGACGAGGGTTTTGATGTAAACCTCATCTCTGCCGATTTTGAAACCAGAAAGATAGGGCTCAATAACGGCTCTATCCCGATAGTGAACGGTGACTTTCAGTTCTTCCCGTCTATCGAAAACGGCATTGATGTCAAAGTTGTAGACGGTCTGCACGAGGGCTGCATAAAGTTTGCAGTACGCCCCGATTCGGACATCAGCACAGTTGATGACTTAAAGGGCAAAAAGATAGGCGTTGACGAGATAGGCGGCACACCTCATCAGGTGGCATCGCTCTGGCTTGAAAATGCAGGCATCAGTGCAGACCCCTCCGCAGGCGAGGTGACTTTCCTCCCCTACTCTGACGGAAACCTTGAATTTGAAGCTCTCGCAAACGGTGAGATAGATGTGGCAGCACTCTGGGACCCGCTCGGCTCTATCCACGAAAAGGCAGGCGATGTGAAGATAATCTTCGACCTTGGAAAAGACCCTTACTTTGAAGATCATTTCTGCTGCTTCCTTTATGCATCTACAAAAGTCTTGAATGATGACCCCGAAGAGGTAGCAGCACTTCTCAGAGCCTACCGCAAGGCACAGGAGTGGATATATGAAAATCCCGAAAAGTCAGTGGACATCATCGTTGACAAAAACTATGCATCAATTGAGGACAAGGAGCTTGCAGTGGAGCTTATAAAGAGCTACGGCTTTCCCTCGGCGGCAGAGCATGATGAAAACTGGGACAGCCACGTTGAAGAGGATGTTAAGTATTTCGTTGATGGGCTTGCAAAGATAGGATATCTTGAAAGCGACCCCGATCAGTTTGCAAAGGATATTTACCAGAAAGTTGAGGTCAAAAAATGAGTACAGCCGCAGTAAAGCTGTCAGCCCCTGTAAAGGCTGACAGCAAAGCAAAAACAAAAGCCGCATGGAACTATAAAAATAACGTATACTTTCTTTTGAAGATACTGTTTGCCGTTTCGGGGTTTATTATCGCTGCGCTGGTGAATACAGCTTTTCCGCAGAAAGCGGCTGTTGATATAAAGAACTATGTAATAACTGCGTTTAGCTTTAATATAAGTCTTACAATGAATGACGCATATGTTTTTATTCTTGCAGCCCTTGCAGTTATATACGCCGGAGCAGGTGTGCGTGCATGGAGTGATAATGACAGAAGAAAAAAATACAGCAAAAGGGCAGCCTTCCGATTTGCGCTCGGATTAGCACTTGCGCTTTGGGATATAGGCGGAACTAAGCTGCAATTTTTCCCGCAGCCGTTTTTCCCGGGTCCTGCACAGGTTATAGAAGCCTATCTTGCCGACAGCGAGTATATTTTACAAAATACCCTCTATTCACTCAGGCTTTATGCGGCAGGTTTTTCCTGCGGCGTGCTTTTAGGTGTCGGCACCGGTATTCTTATAGGGTGGTTCCCGAAGGTCTACTACTGGGTATTCCCGGTCCTTAAAATAACGGGCGTTGTGCCTGCGGTGGCGTGGATGCCGTTTGCACTGACACTTTTGCCAAACTCATTTACAGCGGCGGTTTTCCTTATAGTTATCTGTGCGTGGTTCCAGATAGCTTTTCTTACAGCACAGGGCATACAGTCAACACCAAAGCAGAGCTTTGAGGCGGCACGCATTCTCGGCAGCAGCTCTGTTGACCAGATCCTCCATGTAGCGATACCGCACGCTATGCCCGATATTTTTACGGGCATAACCTCGGCAAACGCTATGGCTTTCACGACACTTGTTATGAGCGAGATGTTAGGTCAGCCGGGAGGACTTGGCTATTACATCAACCAGTCTAAGGTGTGGAGCGCATATTACAAGGTGCTGGCAGCGATAGTCATAATGGCAGTGCTTTTTTCGCTTATAAATCACATCATCGGCAGGATACAAAAGCACACGCTAAGGTGGCAGGAGGGGGTCGTTAAAAAATGAGCAGCAGCATAAATATACAAAATGTTGACCGCATATATACCGACACTGACGGGAAAGCAGTTCAGGCACTCGAAAGTGTTGACCTTGACATAAGAGCAGGGGAATTTATCTCACTTATCGGCCCCTCGGGCTGCGGCAAGACAACACTTCTGCGGCTGATCGCAGGACTTGACAAGCCGCAGGCAGGGCAGCTTTCGATTGACGAGAGAAAGATAAACGGTGCCTCTCCCGAGCGTGGCTATGTTTTTCAGCAGGGCAGCCTTTTCCCGTGGCTTGATGTTGAGCATAATATCGCTTATGGGCTAAGAGCAAGAGGACTGCTTCGGCAGAAAAAAGCAAATGTGAGCGAGTATATCAAAATGGTGGGGCTTGACGGCTTTGAGAAAAGCTACCCTCACCAGATATCGGGCGGCATGGTGCAGCGAGTGGCGATAGCAAGAGCGCTTATCAACGAACCGAAGGCGCTGCTGCTTGACGAGCCTATGGGAGCGCTTGATTCCTTTACAAGGGCTGACCTTCAGGATAAGCTGCTTGAGCTTTGGAAGGAAAAAGGCACGACCATGATCCTTGTTACCCACGATATCGACGAGGCTATATATTTAAGTGACCGCATAGTTATAATGACACCTCGCCCCGGTAAGATAAGCCGTGTGATAGACGTTGCTCTGCCAAGACCGAGGCACAGGGGCGGCGTGGAGTTTTTAGCGCTAAGACGAGAGATACTGGAGCTTTTTGAGCTTGCACAGGCGCAGCCCCAACCTGAATACACCATATAAGGAGAAATAATGATGAAGAAAAATATTTTGGGAATAGCCGAGTTTATAATTGCAGCACTGCTGACTGTCGGCTCTGTAACTTTTTTCAAGGCCTGCGGCGAGCATGAGGGGAAATTCATGGCGTGCCACTGGGCACAGAATGCCGTAACACTTATAGGTATAGTTATCACGCTGCTTGCGCTGTTAAGGATAATTCTTAAAAACAGCGGCATAAAGGCAGGCCTTGCGATAGGTGTGTTTTTGACATCTGTTTCGGTGATTTTTATTCCGAACAATGTAATATCCCTTTGCATGATGGACTCAATGCGCTGCCATACCACATTCAAGCCTGCGGTGATAGTTATAGCCTCTGTTCTTGGGGCTTTGGCAGTTGTTGACAGCATTCTCGGCATCATAAAGACAGGAAAGAGCAATGAAGATAAATAGCCTTCCGTTCATAAATCTTCGCCGCAAGCCTATTCGTACATCGGCGCTTATCGTGATAGCTTTGGTAATGTCAGCCGCAGCCTTTGGCGGACAGATACTTATAAAAAGCCTGCAAAGAGGCCTTGACAGCTTAGAGCAGCGGCTCGGGGCTGACATTATAGTTCTGCCCGAGGGGGCAGAAAAAAAGGTCGATCTGCAAAACCTGCTTTTGCAGGGTACGCCCGGGTATTTTTATATGGATAAGTCGGTAACAGATAAGCTGACAGGTATAAACGGCATAGAAAAGCTTTCAGCGCAGTATTTCCTTGTATCTGCCAATGCTGAGTGCTGTACGGTCCAGGTGCAGATAATAGGCTTTGACGAGGAGAGCGACTTTACGGTAAAGCCGTGGCTCAAAGAAGTCTATGACGGCAGGCTGCAAAAAAACGAGATAATAGTCGGCGCAGGGCTTTCTACCCGTGTAGGGCATACGCTTTCCCTCTATGGTGTTGAATGCAGGGCTGTCGGCAAGCTTGAAAAAACGGGCACGGGGCTTGACACGGCAGTTTATGCCACAAACGAGACCGTCAAGGGGCTGATAAATGCCTCGGCAAAGCAGGGTATAGCCGTGCTTTCAAAGCAAAGCCCCGAGAATGTGGTATCTTCTGTTTATATAAAAGCTGATAAAGGCGCTGATATTGATGAGCTTACATCAAAGATAAACAGGGCGCTTGACGGCGCTCAGGCTGTGCGAACAAGATCGATGATGACCGATACTGCAAAGCGGCTCAATGTGCTTTCAAAAAGCATAACGGCCTTAACAGCCGCCGTGTGGGTGCTTGCCGCCGTGATAATGCTCACCGCATTCTATAACAGTGCAAACGAGCGAAAAAGGGAATTTGCGGTGCTGCGAACAATAGGCTTTTCAAGAAACAGCCTAAGCAGGATAGTGCTTTTGGAATCTGTTATTACAGCAGGCGCAGGTGCTTTGGCAGGGGTCATACTGACGGGGCTGCTTTGCTTTGAGTTTATCAGCGCTATCGGCAAGAAAACGGCTATGCCGCTGCTTATGCCGTCGGCAGGTGTTACGATAGTATACGGCGCAGCTGTCATAGGCATAGTTTTGCTTGCAGGTGCTGCCGCCTCGGCATTATCGGCATACAGGCTCACCCACATCGACACAGGCAAAATTCTAAGAGAGGGGTGCTAAAATGATAATAACAGCAAAAAGCATAAGTGTCACCTTTTACAAAAAGAAACACGCTGTAAAGGCATTTGAGAAAGTAAGTATTTCCTTTGAAAAGGGTGAGCTTACCCTGATAACCGGGCGCTCGGGCAGCGGAAAGACAACACTGATAAACGCTCTTGCAGGATTTATTCCAGCAAATGAGGGGCAGATACTTTACGACGGGCAGGATATTTCACGGCTTGATGATAAAGCGCTATCCGGGCTCAGGTGTAAGAGCATAGGCTTTATACCACAGGGGCAGAGCGCCCTTGCAAATCTGACAGTCTTACAAAATATACTTCTGCCCTCCGCCCTTGCAGGACAGAGCAACATTGCATACGCCGAGCAGCTGCTTGCAGCTGTCGGGCTTGAAAGGCTCGCAAACGCCTACCCCGATGAGCTTTCGGGAGGGGAGCTAAGGCGGCTTGCAGCAGCAAGGGCGCTTATAAACTCGCCCTCTGTGATCTTTGCAGACGAGCCGACAAATGACCTTGATGAAGAAAACTCCGCAATTGTTTTAAATATCCTGAAAGAGCAGGCGCAAAGTGGTGCTGCGGTCATCATTGTCACCCACGACAGCGCAGCCTTTAAGTACGCAGACAGAATTTTTCATATGGACGGCGGCAGATTGATAGGTAATGATAATGAGTATGAAAATACGCTTTGCAGACCTCTCGTATCTTGACGAGATAACAAATATCGAGCTAAGCTGCTTTCCAAAGGAGCAGGCAGCTAAAAGGGAGCAATTTAGATCTCGGCTGATCGCTTATCCTGAGCATTTTCTGCTGCTTTGCGATGACAGCGGAAAGGCAGCAGCATTTATAAACGGCTTTGTTACCGACCTTCCCGACCTGACAGACAAGATGTACAAAAGCGCACAACTGCACGATGAAAGCGGCGCATGGCAGATGATCTTCGGGCTTTGCACACACCCCGAGCATAGGCATAAAGGGTTTGCCCATACACTGATGAACGAGTTTCTCCACCTTGCAAGGGCGCAGGGGCGCAAAGGGGCTGTACTCACCTGCAAGTCTGAGCTGATAAGCTTTTACGAGCAGTTCGGCTTTGAAAACGAGGGCGTTTCCAAAGGCTCCGTCATTGGCGGCGTTAAGTGGTATCAAATGAGGAAGTTGTTCTGATTTTTGATCAGGCAAAAGGGCAGTTTAAGTAAATCAAGATTTCATTTTTTCTTGCAGAAGGATTTGAAATTAAATTCCCTATGTCTATCGTCACGAAAAGAAAACAATGTGTGAGCTGCATCAGTGAAGTGATGTTGATCTGCACCATATTGTACAGTTGACCGAGAAACAACGCAAACGGATAATCAATATATCCGATGAAGAATAAATACTAAATGAACAGGACGCTGGATCTGCAATTGATCCGGCGTCCTGTTTATGTTATATATGGGTGTAATTCTATCGTAGATCTAAATATTTTGTAAACACGCCCTGCTTCGCCTTAACTTTTAGCTCTGTATCCTATGTATAAGGGCAATGTTCTCTGACGAGTGGAACATTGCTTCTATTCTTATAGAACTATTCAATTTGACTCTATTGATCTTGCTGAGATCCGCTTGACTTCTCAGCAAAAATCATGTATAATAAATCATAGTATTATAATAGACTTACTATGCTTAGGCGGTGGCGTATGTTAAACCAATTTTCAAGAACGCAGTTACTCCTCGGCAGGGAGAGTATCGAGCGCCTGCAAAATGCCCGCGTGGCGGTGTTCGGCATCGGCGGTGTGGGCGGATATGTCTGTGAGGCACTGGTGCGCAGCGGCGTGGGTGCTTTTGACCTGATCGACGATGACAAGGTCTGCCTGACCAATCTGAACCGTCAGATAATTGCGACCCGAAAAACAGTCGGGCAGTACAAGGCAGAGGTCATGCGTGAGCGCATACTGGAAATCAATCCCGATGCGGTGGTGAACATTCACAAGTGCTTTGTCCTTCCCGAAAATATTGATGATTTTCCCTTTACGGACTATGAATATGTAGTTGATACGGTTGACACTGTTTCGGCAAAGCTGGCGCTTATTACGAAATGTCAGGCGCTTCATGTGCCGATCATCAGCTGTATGGGGGCAGGAAACAAGCTGGACGGCAGTCAGTTCCGTGTGGCAGATATTTATGATACCAAAGTCTGTCCCCTTGCGAGGGTGATGCGGTATGAGTGCCGCAAGCGGGGTGTGAAGTCACTGAAGGTGGTCTACTCCGAGGAAAAGCCCACAAGACCGCTGGAGGATATGTCGATCAGCTGCCGGACACACTGTATCTGTCCGCCCGGTACGAAGCATAAGTGTACGGAGCGAAGGGATATTCCCGGAAGCGTGGCATTTGTGCCGTCCATTGCAGGACTGCTGATCGCAGGAGAGGTCGTGAAAGACCTGACATCTATTGAAAATTCTAAGGAGAATAGAAGAACATGAGTGAAAACACAAATCCGTATGAGCTGTCAACAGTGACGACCTACCGCAAGGAGATCTGGAACCAAT
>JAFUYP010000054.1 GCA_017470535.1 Ruminococcus sp.
AAGGGCATATATGCTCTTTATGAAAAAATGGGTCAAAAGTTTTAGGAAGGGGGTCTGGGGGATAACCCTTTTTCAAAAGGGTTTCCACCAGTAGAACATATAAGTATCTCTATGATCAACTGCACATATGTACAGCGGTGTTGCCTTAAATATCTATTATATCATTGCCGTTTTTATCTTTATTAGATGTCTGAGCGTCTTCGAGGTGTTTCAGCTTTGACCTTGCGGTAAAGCTCGAAAACAGGCTGCTCGCACCTGAAATGATAAGACATATCCCCAGCACCATCATAGCGATATTCACCGGCAGCATGGGGTTTATGCAGATAATAAATCCAAGCCCGAAGGTAACGCCTGCCGAGATCATCGGGAAGAGCCATTCCGTGTCGCCCGTTCTCTTTATCTGTGTGGCATTCGTAAGTCCTATCACGCCGTTTATCAGCATATAAAGACCGAACACCGTGGAAATGACCCTCGGTATAAAATCAGGCTTTAATATCACAAACAGCCCGATAAAGGCAAATATCACGCCCTTTATCACCATAAAGATCATAGCTTCGTCGTTCTTTATAAAGTACATCGCAACATTGTAGATGCCGAATATCAGTGCGACCCCGCCGAAGATGTAGCTCACGATCCTTGTAAGGAATGTCGGGTCGATGACCAGCGCAACGCCGAGCGCTATACTTATGATACAAACTGCGATGTAATTTCTGACTATCTTTTTAAGTATATCTATCATGCGTAGCCTCCCTCGTCTGCTGCCTGCTTTCTGAGCTTTGCGCTCTTGATGACCTTCATGCGTGAGAACTCCTCACGTTCTTTTTCTTCAAGAGCCGCCGAGATAAATCTCACCTGCTCCTCGTATTTTGGTATCATTATGTTTTTGAGTGCATTGGCACGCCGCCCTGCTTTTCTTATGCCTACCGACAGTCGGTAGATGTTGTTTTCCGTTTCAGCGAGCTTTATGGTAAGCTCCTTTACATACTTGAATCTGATATACGCCTCATCGAGCTTTGAATCAGTCTGCGACAGCCCGTACCAGAGCTTTCGGGGCTTTTTTTCAAGCTCGCAGTTTACAAGCTCTGTGCCCATTACACTTCTTGTGCTGAGCGTGATACCGTCATCGACAGGCACGCATTTAGCGTATCTTGTTATCACACCTAAGGAGATATTCGCATTTCTAAGCGCATCATATGCGTCTTTGTAAGCCTCGTCTATGCTGCCCTGCAACCTCTTTGCCTCGTCGGAAAGCAGCATTATCTCCCTTATCAGTATGTTTCTTTTTCTGTCAAGAAGATCAAACCCCAGCTGTGCCAGCGCAAGGCTCTTCTTTGATGCTATAAGATTGCCCTTGGTAGGGAATACCGTCTGGCTCAACCTTTCTCACTCCTTTGAGTCTTGTATCTTCTTACTTCTCATACCCGAGCGCTATCAGCTTATCCGGGTCATAGAACTTATCCAGATGCTCGTCATCAACACGGTCAAGCTCCTCTCTCGGCAGCTGTGACAGCAGCGCCCAGCCGAGATCGAGGGTCTGCTCGATAGAGCGGTTCTCGTTGAAATCCTGCCCTAAGAAATACTTCTCAAACAGCCTTCCGAAGTTTAAGAACGCCTTGTCGCTCTCCGACAGCTCCTCCTCACCGATGACCGATGCTAAAGCCTTTGCGTCCTGAACTCTTGCGTATGCCGCAAACAGCTGGTTTGCGCAGGTCTGATGATCCTCTCTTGTAAAGCCCTCGCCTATGCCGTCCTTCATAAGACGTGACAGCGACGGCAGTATGGAAACCGCCGGGTATACGCCCTCCTGCTCGAGCGTGCGGTCTAAAACTATCTGCCCCTCTGTTATGTATCCCGTAAGGTCGGGTACAGGGTGGGTGATGTCGTCGTTAGGCATGGTAAGGATCGGTATCTGCGTAACAGAGCCTGATGAGCCCTTTATGATGCCTGCTCTTTCGTATATAGATGCAAGGTCCGAATACAGATAGCCCGGGTAGCCCTTTCTTCCCGGTATCTCGCCCTTTGAGGAGGAGAACTCTCTGACAGCCTCTGCATAAGATGTCATATCGGTAAGTATGCACAGGATATGCATATTCTTTTCAAATGCCAAATATTCCGCACAGGTGAGCGCACATCTCGGCGTAAGTATACGCTCGATGATAGGGTCGTTAGAAAGGTTCAAAAACATGACCACCCTTGAAAGAACGCCCGTTTCCTCAAAACTCCTCTTGAAGTAGTCCGCAACGTCATTCTTAACGCCCATAGCGCCGAATACGACTGCAAAGCCCTTGCCGGACTCGTCAGCTATCTTTGCCTGCCTTACTATCTGTACGGCGAGCTTGTTGTGCGAAAGACCCGAGCCCGAGAATATCGGCAGCTTCTGCCCTCTGATAAGGGTAGTCAGCGCATCTATCGACGATATGCCGGTATTTATGTAGTTCTGCGGATATACTCTTGAAACAGGGTTTATAGGGCTGCCGTTTATGTCCCTGCTCATTTCGGGGAATATCTCACCCAGGCCGTCTATCGGTCTGCCTGCGCCGTTGAAGATCCTGCCGACCATTTCCTCTGACAGCGGCAGCTCCATAGGTCTGCCCTCAAACCTTGTAACGGTGTTTTCAAGTGACAGCCCTCTTGTTCCCTCGAACACCTGAAGCACTGCCTTGTCCTTTGATACCTCAACTACTCTTGCAAGGCGCTTGCTGCCGTCAGACAGATTTATCTGCGCCATTTCGTCATATCCGATACCGCTCACACCCTCAAGTGCCACGAGCGGTCCGTTTATCTCGCTAAGTCCTATGTATTTAAGGCTCACCCTTACGCCCCCAATCCGTCAAGCGCTTCTGTCAGCTGATCGGTGTATTCATCAAACATCTGCACCTTGTCATTCGGTATATCGTATTTCATCTTGATAAGGCGCTCAAACCAGCCTGTCGCCTTTATAGCGTCAACGTCTGCGCCCCTTGATGAAGCCTCTGCGCCCTTGTGGTAGAGAAGAAGTATCAGCTTCATCATTCTGTACTGCTTGTCAAGGTCTACATAAGTGTCGTCCTTGTGGAAAGCATTCTGCTGCAAAAATCCAACTCTAATGACCCTTGCAGTTTCTATGAGCAGCTTCTGGTCGTCGGGCAGAACGTCCGAGCCCATCAGCTTTACTATCTCCATAAGCTCGTTTTCCTTTGAGAGTATAGAGCTTATCTCCTGCCTTACCTCCATAAAGTCGGCAGCTACATTTTCCTTGAAATAGCCCTCTATCTCCTCAACATACTCCGAGTATGAATCGTTCCAGTTTATAGCCGGGTAGTGCCTTGCATATGCAAGGTTCTTGTCAAGTGCTAAAAAGCACCTTACGAATCTCTTTGTATTCTGCGTAACAGGCTCCGAGAAGTCAGAACCCTGCGGTGATACCGCACCTATGATAGTTACAGAGCCTTCACTTCCGCCGAGCGTCCTGACATAGCCTGCACGCTCGTAGAAGTCAGCTATCCTTGACGGCAGATATGCAGGGAAGCCCTCCTCCGCCGGCATTTCTTCCAGTCGCCCGGAGATCTCACGAAGCGCCTCCGCCCAGCGTGAGGTAGAGTCTGCCATTATAGCTATGTGATACCCCATATCCCTGTAATACTCAGCAATGGTGATACCCGTGTAGATGCTTGCCTCTCTCGCAGCCACCGGCATATTTGAGGTGTTTGCTATGAGCATCGTCCTGTCAGTCAGCGGCTTGCCGTTTCTCGGGTCGATAAGCTCCGAGAACTCTGTCAGTACCTGCGTCATCTCGTTTCCACGCTCGCCGCACCCTATGTATATGATTATATCAGCATCGCACCATTTTGCGAGCTGGTGCTGTGTCATGGTCTTGCCTGTGCCGAAGCCCCCCGGTATCGCCGCCGTACCGCCCTTAGCGATAGGCGATATGGTATCTATGACCCTCTGCCCCGTGATGAGCGGCTTTGAGATAGGCAGACGCTCCCTGCAGGGGCGTGGTGTCCTGATAGGCCATTTCTGCATCATCGTGTAGGCAGTTTCAACTCCAAGCTCGTCCTTTACCTTTATTATCTCGTCGGTTATCTTATGCTCGCCGTTTTGTGCTGTCCATACGACCTCTCCGCCCTTTGCGAGAGGTGACAGCATACACTTGTGTATAACAGCCGCCGATTCCGGACAGGTGCAGTAGCATACGCCCGGTGCGATCCTGTCGCCGACCTTGACCGTAACAGTCGTGTCGTAGAGCTTCTGCTCATCGAGCAGCTCCACCGCCGAGCCGTCCTTTATAAAAGCACCGCTTATCTCTTCAAGCCTTGTAAGCGGACGCTCTATCCCGTCAAAGATATTTGTGATGATGCCCGGTGCAAGCGTTACCGACATCGGGCTGCCCGTACCCTCAACAGGCTCTCCCGGGAGAAGCCCCGTCGTGCCTTCATACACCTGAATGGTAGTATAGTCGTTCGCCACACCGATGACCTCGGCGATAAGGCGCTTTTTGCCGACATATACCATTTCCTGCATAGAAAAGCTCTTAGTGCCCTTTACCTTTACAACAGGGCCGTTTACTGAATATATAACGTCCATACAATATCCCTCATAAAGCTGTCAGCTTACAGCCCCAGCTCCTTATTATTCTTAGCAAAATCAGCCCTTTCCTGCTCAAGCGCCGATGCGACCGAGCGGTCTATCAGCACACTAAGCTCCGGCAGCTCGATATTCACGCCGCCTAATATGAGCTTGTCATCAGTCCTGACCTCGTACCCGAACTGTGACTTTATTTTTTCCGCAAGCGAGCTGTGCTCGGGCGACAGGTAGCATATGCCCTTTACGCCCTTGTACTGCGATGCTGTCTGCTCTACGCAGCTGAGCACATATTCCTTGTGCCTGCCGGCAGATGCCATGCTTTTGAGCTTTGCCCTCACCTTTTCAAACAAAGCGTCAATAAGCTCTTCTCTGTAAGCGAGTACGGCTCTTTTTGCCGCAAGCTCACGCCCTGCCGTTTCACGGGAGATGCCAAGCTGCTTGTCATTTTCTATTTCCAGGCTTTTCTTCGCAAGGAGAGCAGTCTGCTCGTCGCCGAGCATTTTTGCATACTCCTGTGCTTCAAGCTGTGCCTGTGCCTTTATAGCCTCAGCTTTCGCCTCGCTGTCGCTCTCGACCGCCGCCTTGAAGCTTTCAAATCTTTCTCTCTCAGTCATCTTACCACTAACCTCTTACTTTTAAATACCAACTGCCTCTTTAAGATAGCGCCCTATACTGTCGGTAACTCCCGAGCCTGCGTGTCTGTCGGGTATCTCAACTATCAGCGGCACTGCACGTTCGAGCTTGTATTTGTCCACAAGCTCCTCGCACTTGCTTTTTGCGATAGTCGTTATAAGTATCACAGCGACGTTTTTCTTGTCCATCGCCTCATTGAGCGCTGCACTTGTTTCCTCCTCGCCGTGAACGACCACGCCCTCTATACCTGCAAGGCGCATACCCATCTGGGTGTCTATATTGTCACTTATAAGGTAAAATCTCATTATGATCCCTCCGATGCAGGCGGATCAGAGCCCTATCGCCGAGCCTACGTTTGAGATGATAAGGATAGATATGAGCAGACCGTAAAGCGCTATACCTTCACCAAGTACCACGAAGATAAGTGATTTTACGAAGTTGTCAGGGTTCTCGCTCGTAGCACCGATAGCAGCAGATGCACCTGCCGAAACTGCGATACCAGCGCCCACGCAGGCAAGACCTACCGCAACAGCAGCACCTAAGTAACCAAGACCTGCGCCTGTTGTGAGTATTACCTCCTTAGCGCCGCTCTCATCGGCTGCGGAAACGAGCTTGCCCAGCGGCAGCAGGAACATAAGCCCCATAGCGCCGAAGAACGAGCAGAGATTGCCGATAAATGCCTTTTTCGGGCTGCCGCCGTTTTTGATCTTCTTTGCATACAGCAAAAACGGAACGAGCATAAGTACAACTACAATAAGCGGTAAAATAAATATCATCATAACTGATACCTCCAAAAATTAATCTTCATTCACAAGCTCCGGTGTCACGGGAATGTATTCCTTGCCGCCGCTTACATAGAAACGGGAGAATATCTCGTAAAACTCGAGCCTAATTATCTGAATGGCAACTATCATGCCCTCCATAGCCATAACGAACAGGTTGCCTATAACGAATACTATCGGCTGACCCACCTTGCTCATGCCGTCCATAAGCGTCATTACCACGAGCATCATGCCGGCGTGCGACA
Organism: Ruminococcus sp.; assembly: GCA_017470535.1. Classification (GTDB taxonomy): domain Bacteria; phylum Bacillota; class Clostridia; order Oscillospirales; family Ruminococcaceae; genus NK3A76. Next base: position 6,227 of record JAFUYP010000054.1, read on the forward strand.
TTACAAAGCCGCCCACACGCAAAAATGACATCGTGTTTGAAACATAGCTGAGCAAGAACTCAAACATCTCAAAGAAGTTTTCAACAAAGAATCCGCCGAAGGTCATGTTGTCATCATGCTCCGACAGCTTCCACTTTTTGTACTTGACTGCAAGCGTGAAAGGCACACGGCAGAATATACAGATAAGCGGTATCACTATCAGGAATATAACAAACGGAGCGCTCATGACCTTCATATCGAGCATAACGGTCGCAACCACCGCAAATATAATAGATGCGTAGAAAATAAGTCCGCAGATGCCGTTGCAGCCGAACACTGCGCTCTCTATGTCCTTTCTTTTGAAGGACGTGACGATGTTTATCATCATAGACAGCACTATCAGGAAAATACCTATCCCGACTGCCGTGAAGAGTATGAAGTTCGTAGACTCAAACGCCCTTACAGGCAGCTGTGATATGCCTATGCTCTCATACATCGGGTCGAGCATATCCTCTATGCCGAACACCGAGCCGTAGAGCGTGCCGAACACCATCGAGAAGAAACCGCAGCGTGTCATCATGCCGCCTAAGTCCTTGTTCTTCCTGCCGAGGAAAAGCCCCAGCAGCCATACCAAGAACCCCTGTCCCAGGTCGCCGAACATTATGCCGAACATTATCGAATATGTCACAGCCACAAGCCCCGTCGGGTCAAATCCTCCGTATACCGGCAAGCCGTACATACCCACGAGCATCCTGAACGGTCTTGTCAGGAAGCTGTTTTTAAGCACAGTCGGCGGTGTAAGCCACGAGTCGCAGTCAGCCGGCAGGAATGTAAGCTCTATCTCTGTCAGTCCGCCGAACGCCTGCTCTAACTCTTTTCTGTTCTTTGCAGGTATAAATCCCTTTATCAGGAACTTGTCTTTAAGCACGCCTGCCTGCTTTCTCAGCGCATATGCGCCCTTTAAATATTTGAGCTTTGCACAGGCGTGGACAAGCTCGCTCCTGTACTTTTCCATAAGCTCGTGTATCTGCGACTCTGTAAGCTCTAAGTCCTTTTTGTCCTCGGCGATCTCGCTTTGCAGATCCGAGTATGCTTTCAGAGCGCTGCCCTTTACAAAGTCAGGTATCCTCGTGCGCTCAAAAAACAGCGTCTTGAATATCTCGTCCGTTTCTTCCTTTTCGGACTTCGGACAAAGATACATTCCGTATGTGTACGCCCCGTCATCATCAAACGGGAAGAAGAAGAAATGCCTCTCAAAGTATTTGAGCTTCTTTGCGTTGTCGCTCGGCAGCCGCCCGAACCTTACACTTGTGTATTCAAGCGTGAACAGCCTTGATATGTCCTCGTTTAGCCCTTTAAGGTGCGAGGTCTGCAAGCTCGCCTCGCTCCTGAGCGCTATGTCCTTGTCAAGCTCTGCACGCTTTGTGTCGAGCCTGTCGTAATTCTCACTTATCTTTGCGTAGAGCGACTCAAACTCCTCCGGCGTGACAAGTGTGCATTTGTCCTCATCACCGCCCTGAGTGTCAGTACCAAGCCCCGTTGCCAGCACCGTAAAGCGTTTTAGCAGCGTGGTATATGGGTTTTTCTCGCTCAGCTGCCTGTAACCAGTCGCCGAATGACTGAACCCCTCCTCGATGTGGAAGCTCTTGCTTTTAAGTATCGCCCCTATCGCTTTGTCGAGATCATCCAGTCTGCCGTTAATGTTTACAAGCTCCATTTTCTCGGTAGCCAAATCAAAACACCTTCTTTTATCCGCATCAGACAGCCAGCTGTGCCTCTATTTCAGAGAGGTCGGCTTTGTATCTGATGCCCTCGATTATGTGTATAATATTCGCAGCCTCTATGTCGCATATCATCATGTATGCGTACAGTGCGGCTGCCGCTGATGTCGTTATCTCTATAACGTGCCTTACCAGCGCAAGACGAGTCTTAGTGTTTCGTGATTCTATCGTCTGGTCAGGCTCATCATTGCGGTAGATAGTCTTATCTATGAACCGCTCCATATCCTCAGGGTCATCGGTCTGATAGAGCTGCTGCATCTTCTGCTTTCCTATCCTTGAAAACGGCAGACTGCGCTTTTCTATCTCCTCGCCCGAAAGCGAGAAATACTTTCTCATTCTGTAAGCATTCGTATAGTTTATAAGGTCAACATCAGTGCCTATGAGCTTTTGTATCTGCTTGTACTCAGCGTCCGAAAGCTCCTTCTTCGCACTGCTGAGCACACTGTTATAATAGTATACTCTCAAAGCCCTTTCAGCCTTTTCGAGCGGCGGAGCGCCCCCGCCCCCGGGCTGTATCTTTTTGAGCGGCTTGTAATACTCGGTCTTTCTGAGCATTTTAAGCACCTCATCATAGCTCCTGCACGCTGAAAGCTCAAGCAGCGGCAGCCTTGAATACTCTGTCATGTACCCCGGCACCGACGCTAAGAATTCCTCATTCAGCCCTGCGTAGAACATTTCCATAAAGCTGATAAGCTGTATCGTTTCCCTCTTCTTTATGTAGAAGCTGTAAAACCCCTTGCTGCCCGACTGCTGGAATTTAGACAGCCTCCGGTAGGTCACAAGACTTTCCTTTCTTATAAGCTGTTCAAGATACCCTCTGTGAACGGTCGAAGGCTCGACCTGAGCAAGCATAGACGAATATCTGTCAAGCGTCTTTAAATATTCGCAAAGCTCCGGCACGCTCTGCCTGTTTGTCATTTCGTGATACTCTGCGCTTTTCAAAGCGCCCCCGTAAACGGTGCGTATCTTAGCGACCGTTGCATCAGCACTCAAAGCCTACCCCCCCTTTTTTTTAGTTAACAGTTAACAGGTAGCAGGTAACAGTTAGTGTGTCGGCTGCGCCGACGTATTTTAAATGCGGCTGTGCCGCATATCCTTGCCTCATTGCCCGATATGGCAGGGGCGATATTTCATCCCCAAAGTTTCGCAAAGCAAAACTTTCAGATCCGTCCGCCAAAGGCGGACACCTTAACTGTTACTGCGCTGTGTAGATCCGCTCGACGATCTCGTCTATCAGCCTGTTCTCGTTCTTTGAGAACAGTTCATCAAGCTCTGCACGTTTTTTTCTTTCATATAGGTCGGCGTTCTTTTCAGCCTCCTGAGCTGCCTTTTCTGTATCCTCAGCGCTTTTCTCCCTGAGTGCGGCGAGCTTTTTCTCGTTTTGCTCTTCAAGCTCTTTCCTGTCCGAAAGCCCCTTCTGCCTGAGCGATTCAGCAAGCGCCTGTGCGTCTGCGACACGCTTCTTTGCTGCATCATCAAGTGCGATTATCTCGCTTAGCAGTTCCATGGAAACACCCCCGTATCAAAAATCATATTATTTTATCAACTGTTGATAATTCTCGATTAAGGCAACACCGCACGACCACCGGCTCACGCCTTTGTGTGCCATCTGCTTGCCGGATTTCCGTCATAATACCCAATTTTACCTTGTCTTACGCCAGTAAAACTGCGGCAAAAATGGGCATTCTGACGAAAATCCGGAC
>JAFUYP010000055.1 GCA_017470535.1 Ruminococcus sp.
CGACCTCGTCCTTTATGCCAAGACACAGCAGGTTATTATAGACCGCCCTGCCCATTAAAAACTCCATAGACAGATAGCAGGCACGTCTGTTTTCAAGGTGTGCCTTGCGGCTGGCTCCCCAGTTCTCGCCGATAAGCTCCATTACAGCGCCCGACAGCGCATCATGCAGCTGCCATGAGGGAGCGCATTTTACGCACGAACCGAACCTGTTTTTAAGATCATTCTCTATCTTTTCCCAAAAAGCCTTTTTATCCATTTTCATTTCCTCCCTTGCCGGAAAGCTTTTCACGTTTTAGCGCCTTCCTGCGCCTGAAAAACATTCTTATCCTTTTTCTTTCAAGTATGCCGAAGCCGAGCAGCACAAAGAATATGAATGCAGCTATCTTGACGACCGTGCCGAGCGGCGTTTTCAAAAACAGCATGAACTTGTAAAACGGCTTGTCGAGCTTCTGCTCACAGTTATCAAAGCCTGTGTCGCTCAAAACTATCACATCGTCACGGCTGAGTATATAGACGTTTGTGTCCTCGCTGTGGATAACACTGTTATCTTTGTCACTTATCGTAAGAGATGCCTTGAAGGTGCATTTTTCACCCCCCGGGTGAAGCCTTACAGTTTCGCCGTAGTTCGGGTAGTAGCCGCCGTTGGAACTTTTCTGGCACACATATTTTTCATTTGCGACAGATGAGTAGCCGTAGATACGCTGAGCGTTATCGTCCATGCCCTCTATCTCGCAGCCGCTGTCAGCCGACAGTACGAGCTTTGCACTTGCGCCGTCGGGCATATTTGAGTGGGTGCCGAAGCCTATCGTGAACTCCACCGGGTAATCGCCCGTATCGTCAAGCACCTCGCTTTTGAATTCCGATGTCAGCTCTATCTCGGGGTCATCGCTCTCATGTGCAAGCGCCGTGACTGACGCTGTTATAAACATATACGCACACACAAACAGTGCGCTGAGTCTTTTAAAAACCATATCCTAAACTTATCGGCGCAGAGTGCGCCGATACCTTTGTTATTTATTCTACTCCGTCCCAGCAGTAGGTGCAGAGATCTTCCTTGTCGAGCCCTATGGATTCTATCATATCATCAAGTCTGTGATAACGCAGCGTCGTGAAATTGAGCTGCCTGCAAATATCATCGAGCATTTCCTTGTACTTAGGGCTTTCGGGGTCTGAGTATTCCTTTAATACCTCGTCTGAAACATTGTCGCCCTCACGAGCTCTTATCATTCTTCTGGTGATAAGATCCATTTCGCTGCTCGAACGGCTGAAATTGAGGTACTTGCAGCCATACAGCAGAGGAGGACATGCAGGTCTTATATGTACCTCCTTAGCACCGCTGGCGTAGAGGTACTCGGTAGTTTCTCTGAGCTGTGTGCCACGCACGATAGAGTCATCTATCAGAAGCAGGCTCTTGTCCTTGATGAGCGCTTCAACAGGGAGCATCTTCATTTTGGCTATCTCGTTTCTCTTCGACTGATTGGTCGGCATAAAGGAACGTGGCCATGTGGGGGTGTATTTTATGAAAGGTCTTGAAAACGGCACGCCGGATTCATTTGCATAGCCGATAGCGTGTGCTGTACCGGAATCAGGCACACCTGCAACGAGGTCGGGCTTGACATGGTCACGCTTTGCGAGCAGCTTGCCGCAGTTGTAGCGCATCTCCTCTACCGAGATGCCCTCATAGCTCGAACACGGATATCCGTAATATATCCAGAGGAATGAGCATATCTTCTTTTTCTTCTGCGCAGGTGCCATTTGTCTGATGCCGTCGGGGGTCATGAAAACTATCTCGGCAGGACCTAACTCACGCTCGTGAGTATACCCGAGATTAAGATATGCAAACGATTCAAAGCAGGCACAGTATCCGTCGTCCTTGACACCGACAGCGATAGGTGTGCGCCCGAGCTTGTCCCTTGCAGCGTAAATACCTTCGTTTGTCATCAAAAGCAGCGTCATAGAGCCTTCAACAGAATCCTGGACATACCTTATGCCCTCTGTGATGCTCTCCTTCTGATTGATGAGCGCTGCCACCAGCTCTGTGGGATTTATGTCGCCGCCGCTCATTTCAAGGAAGTGCGATGTGCCGTTTTTATACACTTCATTTACAAGCTCGTCGGTATTGTTTATCTTGCCGACTGTTGTGATAGCATAAGTGCCGTGGTGGCTTCTCACGATAAGCGGCTGCGGCTCAAAGTCCGAGATACAGCCTATACCGAAAACACCCTCCATTTTATCCACATCGTCCTGAAATTTAGTACGGAACGGGGAATTTTCTATATTATGTATCGCACGGTCAAAGCCCTTTTCCCTGCTGTAAACAGCCATACCTGCACGCCTTGTGCCTAAGTGGGAATGATAGTCTGTACCGTAGAAAAGATCAAAAACGCAGTTGGTCTTTGAAACTGCACCAAAAAAACCGCCCATAAAACGACCTCCAAAAAGAAATAAAAATACATTTATATAATACCATATTAAAGCCCATTTGTCAATGAAACGGACGTGTTGAGTTTGTAGATTTATTATGTATTTATTGAGATTATTTTATTTATACTGACAATATATGCAGGATATGGAAATACGCTCCTGCAAAAACCCCCGGGACGCTTTGCCCCGGGGGTGAAAGTTATCACTTTATCTTTTTGCTTACTATTTTTGAGAAGTCAGAATAATACTTCTTGCCGTTTATAGTCTTGTAAGCACGCAGCTTGAAGTAATACTTTTTTCCTGATGTGAGCTTGCTCTTGGTATAGCCCGTCGTCTTGGAAGAAAGATTCTTTATCAGCTTGTAGCTGCCGTTTTTCTTGGTGCTGTAATAGAGCTGATAGCCGGACGCACCGCTTATCTTCTTCCAGGTGAGCTTAGCCTTTTTCCTGGTCTTTGAGGTGGCTTTCAAAGCCACAGTCTTGCATTTGGTGCAGGTGGTAAGCTCAGCTCTTGCACCCTTGATGCCTGCGCCCGAGGGGTATACTCTGTACTTATAAAGTGTACCTGCTGTAAGCCCCTTATCAGTGAAGGAGGTACCTGTCACAGTCTTTATCAGCTTGAACTGTGTCCCTTGCTTTCTGTATACAAGATACTTGTCAGCGCCGGCTGCCTTTGACCATGTGAGCTTTATGGAAGTCTTAGCTCTTGAGCTTTTTGTTATCTTAGTGCTTTTCGGAGCTATCTTGAAGTACAGCTTCTTTGTGCCGCCGTAGTTGCCCATGCCCTTGACAGTGACGCAGGCTTTATTGCCGCACTTTACGTTATCTGAATAGCTTACAGTATAATCCTTGCCCTCTGTGAGTGTGATAGTACCGTTTTTAACTGTAACAGCGGGCTTTATCGCCTTGCCTGTGTATACAAAGCTGTCTGCTGAAAGTGTGGATTCTTTGAGTGCTATGTCCTTTCTCCAAAGAGCATACAGTGTAATGCTGTCGCCGTCGGTGGCTGTGAGGTTACTGATGCTTGCCTTGTCTGTATAGTCGGGAGTCTGCGAGAAGCTCTTGACTCCCCAGCCGATGAAGATATATGTATCTCTGGTGAATGTGCACCCTTTCAGCTTCTGTGCTGTGTCGTATTTGAACGTCTGCGACGTCATTGTGCCTTTGCCGCGGTTTGCATCAAACTTCACCTTATATGATACAGGCGTATAGGAGATCTTTATATTCTTGTCTGAATACACCTTGCCGGAGCTTGCAGCGCCGACCTTGTAGCCTGTCTTTACAAAGCAATTTACCGGGACGAACGGCTCTGTGCCTGAGAGCGTATATGTGTCAATGCTCTTGGCTCCGTCTGTGAATGTAGTCTTAACTATCTTGTCGCCTGACTTTTCAAATACCGCCTGTATGCTTCTTGCCTGCGAAGCCTTGATAGTTATGCTGCGTGAAGTCCCTGTGTAACTGCCTGCCCAGCCCTTGAAGGTATAACCCTCCTTAGGCTCTGCTGTAAGTGTTATCTTGTATTCATCAAAATACTTGCCGGAGAGATCCTTTGCAAGATCGAGCTTGCTGCCGTTCAGTGTAACTACACCGCCTGACGGATTTACAGCGTTTATCGTTACATCGACAGCATCGGAAAGCCCGAAGTTGCTTTGCAGCATCTGCGGAACATACGCAGGTCTTTCCTTTAAGAAAGCATTAAGTCTGCTGATACACTCATCTGTCGTCCATGTTCCTGCCCAGTTGGGGAAGCGTGCATAGTACTTTTTCATTTCGGGGTAGTATGCAGCCTTGTATTCGTTAAGAAGCGCCCTGGCTTTTGTATACTCAAAGTTTATGTTTGTTATATCCATAAAGGAGTTTACGAACATTGCCTTGAAGCTGTCGTTTTTGAGCAGTGCGTTGAGCAGCACCGGGAGATCGTCCCATGTATTTTTAAGTATATCTTTAAGCTTGTTGTATCCGGGCTTGGTGCTGGCGTTGCCGTAATGGTCGGTCCCCATTTCTGTATCGTAGAAGCACATTCTCCACCTGCCGTCGGCGTATGGATTTGTTTCATCGACTGTTCTTGTGCGCCACATAGAGTAGTTATTGCCCGGCCAGTCCTCGTTTGCGATGTATATTTCTGCTGCCATATAATCTGCAAAGCTCTTGACATCTATCATTTTACACATCTCGGCGTAATACTTTTCGTTTGACAGATCGTGCCTCTCGGCGTACTTTCTCATAGTATTGAAAAGCTCTATGTCCTCTTCATTGCCCTCGTCGATCTCGCCTTTTTTATATACTACGACTTCATCTGAATTGACATCATAGTTTTCCTCAAAGTAGTGGTCGTCATATTCCTCCTGGAGAGTGTAAAGACCCCAGTATTCGCCGTCGATATATACAACGCAGGGTCTGCCCTCCTGAGTATCGAAAGCCCTGTCGCTCACAAGCTCGCCTGTGTAGAGATCCTTGAACTTTGTGTAGTTGGTGTCGTTGCCGCCGTTTCTCACTACCAGCTTCTTGAACTTTTTGAGCTGCTTGCCCGAGCCGTTTTCCTGGAAAGCGTCGTCAAAGAATGTGTACTTGAAATTCTTTTCGCCGTATTCCTCTCTTGCGTAAAATCTCAAAGACTTCTGATAGTCGGCTCTTGAATATGCGCCCTTTGTCCTGACGCCGCAGTCCTGCGAAACAGCGAGCGTGCCGTCCGGCTCAAAGAAATCTATATGACACGGACGCTCCCACTCCTTGCCCTTCTGATTGTAGTTGGCAGGAGGATTGCTGGGGTCGGGGGCGGTGCGCTTGTTCTCGTCATAGACCTTGCCCAGCACATAGATGCCTTTTTCATAGTCAAACAGATCATCGGTGTCCATTGTGACTGAGAGTATCGGCAGACCATTATGGTCGGCACTTGAAACGCCAATAAAATATGAGCTTGTGACAGTTTCGCTGTACTTGCCGTTTGCGCTGAGCGTTACCGCCCTTACGATCGTCCCCTTGTCAACTGCCGACTGCTGCGGCAGCTTATAGCCGTCCCACGGAGTAACGAGCCTTGGCTTTGCGAGTTCTGCCACGATATACGGGTCATTGCTCCTGTTGTAGATGTTTATGGGGGAGGTGTATTCTACCCTTGTTTCACTTGTTGCCGGGTCTGAGCCGTCAAGAGTGTAGTAGATCTTGTTGCCATCGTCTGTTGACATGGTAAGGTCAAACGCCTCTGCATACATACCGCCCTGTTTGCTCATAACAGGTGCATTGCAGGGAACTGCCGACTCTGACTCTGCATTGCTCACACCCGGAGTGGGGAAGAGAAGCTCGAACTCGCCGCCGTCAGGCTTTCTGCCCCAGACTATATCATCATTAAGTGCTGGAACATCGACAGTATCTGACTGTGTGTCACCGTTTTTAAGTGTCAGCTTTACGCCGCTGCCCGAGAGATTGAACCCGGCGTGCGGTATGCTCTCATCGCCGTTGTAGGTCTTGCAGCAGTAAACTATCTGCCTGCCGCCTGCCGGAACTACCACGCCCTCGAAAGTATACTCATTCTTGTCGTCCTTTACAAGCACCCAGCCTGTGATATCCATATCAGTACTGCCGGGGTTATAAAGCTCTATCCAGTCGCAGTATTCGTTGTCTTTGTCTACTGCGCCTGTAAGGTTGCCGTTAGCACCCGTGTTGCCTGTGCATATCTCGTTTATGAGTATAACGCCGTCAACTGCCGCAGCATTCGGTATCTCGACCGCCCCTGCGGACAGTGCTGCCGCACCCATGACACTGAGCATACGCTTTAACATTTTGTTTTTCACATTATCACCTCAGTATTAAAATTTGAAACCTGTACAAAAGGCTGAAACAAAACAGGAACAGCCCTTTAATGCGCTGTCCCTATTATACAATATTACCAAAATCATGTCAATAACAAAAGAATTTTTGTTTTTAACATATCATATTATTGAAACGCTTATTTGTTATACTGCGGCGCTGTGTATCTCCGCCCGGCTCACATCAAGCTCTTTACAATGACTTTAAGCAAAATGCAATAATATGATAACCATAGCATAGGATTGGATATTGCTTAAATCACCGCCATGTGATAAAATAATAAAAAAACAAGGAGTAACAGTATGGAAAACGACAGATTTTATAAACAGGCAAAGGATATAGTAAGCAAAATGACCGACGAGGAAAAGCTGTGCTTTCTTACCACCCACCATGAGGAGGTAGAGCGGCTGGGTCTGCCGGAGTTTTTTATAGGCACCGAGGTCGCAAGGGGTTATGTAGGCAGAGAAAAGGAAAAGGTGTCCACTGTTTTTCCGCAGCCGGCAGGGCTTGCATCTACCTTTGACAGGGAGCTTTTAGGCGAGCTTGGCAGGATAGCAGGCGATGAGGCAAGGGCGTACTTCAACTCGGGCGACAAGGGAGGTCTTGCGCTCTGGGGACCTACTGTTGATATGGTAAGAGATCCACGCTGGGGCAGGGCTGAGGAAGCCTACGGCGAGGACGTGTTCTTGGCAGGCGAGCTTACTGCGAGCTACACTAAGAGCATGGCAGGCGAGAACAAGGAAGGGTATTTCAAGACGATACCCACGCTCAAGCATTTCTGTGCCAACAATAATGAGCAGGACAGGGGCAGCTGTTCGGCGTTCCTCACACCACGCCTTAAAAGAGAATACTACTATGCCGCATTTGAAAATGCCATAAGATATGGCGGAGCTAAAAGCATAATGGCGGCATACAATGAGCTTAACGGTGTGCCTGCGATAATGAACACCGACATACAGGATATTCTCAAGGACGAATGGGGGCTGTGGTTCGTGGTCAGCGACGGGGGAGATTTCTCACAGAACGTCATGTCGCACAGATACACCGTCACTCACAGCGAGAGCTATATGTACTGCATAACAGCCGGCAGCGACACTATGACCGACGAGGACAGTCTTGTAAAGGCAGCGGCTAAAAAAGCACTTGATAAGGGTCTTATCACTATGCAGGATATTGACAGGTGCGTTACAAATGGTTTATATGCAAGGGTAAGGCTCGGGCTTTTTGACAAGACGGAGTTTGACAGCATCACGACTGATATTATAGACAACGAACACAGCCGTGAGATAAACAGGCGTGCAGCACTTGAACAGGTAACGCTTCTTAAAAACAACGGCGTACTGCCTGTGAGTGATAAACACAGTACCGTGGCGGTATTGGGAGCTTTACATGATGACTGCCTTATGGACTGGTACACAGGGTACAGCTCCTATGAAAGCACTGTGCTTGACGGCATAAAAAAGGAGTTTTCAGGCAAGGTGATAAGCGACTCTCTATGGGATATAGCGGCGATAAAAGCCCCTAACGGCAAGTATCTCTGCGCATACGAGGACGGCTCGGTAAGGGCGGACGCAGACAAGGCTGAGGGCGGCGCTTTGTTCGAGCTTCAGGACTGGGGAGAAAACTGGAAGAACCTCTTCTCGGTGAAGTATAAGAGATACATAAGGCTCTTTGATGACGGCAGTATAAAGCTGCACAACAGGCGGATATACGACTGGTTCACAAGGGAGACCTTTAACATCTTTGAGAACTTCGGCAAGGTGCTGATAGAGGAGTTTTTAGACCACAGAAGGCTTACAGCCGATAAGGACGGCAAGTTGTCGGTTAAAGCTCGCAGAAGCATCAGTGATGATATGCGCTTTGAGGTGGAGCTTGTAAGCTCCGGCAAGGACAGGGCGGCTGATATTGCAGGATCGGCAGACTATGTATTTTACTGCGTCGGCAACCACCCGACACAGACGGCTAAGGAGTGCTATGACAGAAAAACGCTTGCACTTAATATCCAGCCGGGAATGACAGAGCATCTGGCAGGCATTAATAAAAACACAGTGCTTGTGATAGTATCGAGCTACCCCTATGCGGTGGTGAACGAGAGCGAAAGTGCGGCGGCGGTGATATACACATCGCACGCAGGTGCGGAGCTTGGAACGGCTGTTGCAAAAACGCTGACAGGTGAGAACAACCCCTCAGGTCACACGCCGATAACATGGTACAGGACAGAGGACGAGCTGCCCGACATAATGGATTATGACATAGAAACAGGCGGCTCTACATATATGTACTTTAAGGGAGAGCCGCTCTACCCGTTCGGGCATGGGCTTAGTTACAGCAGCTTTGAAGTGAACGGTCTTTCAGTCGAGAGAGACAGCAGAGGATTCATCGCAAAAGCAGAGGTCACAAATACATCACCGGTCGCAGGTACTGCGGTGGTGCAGATGTATTTCACAGTGCCTGAAAGCGCTGTGAGCAGACCGCTCAAAAAGCTCTGCGGCTTTGAGCGTATCACACTTGACGGCGGAGAGGCAAGACAGGTAAGTATTACTATACCACGGCACATACTTGAAATATTCGATGTAAAAGGACAGAAAATGATACTTGAAAGCGGAGAGTATGTTTTCACAGCCGGGCTGTCATCATCTGACATAAGGCAGGAGTTCAGGCTTGGCATAGAGGGAGAAAGTATCGGCGTGCGAGAAAGCGTCTTTCCGGCTGCGATGTATGACAGCATAGAGGGGGCAAAGTTGTATTACTCAAAGACAGAGCGGCGTGAATATGTAAGGGCTGATGCGTGGAGCGCAAAGGTCACATATGCCGGCGTGGTGCTTGAAAACGCAAAGAGCATCAGCTTTACCGCAGGCAGTATCATAGGTGACAGGGAAGTGAGGGTACTCACAGGTGATAATGAATACAGGTGCATGGTAAAAGCGTGTGACAGCTTTGATGGATATGCAAGGTACAGTGTTCATATCGACGGCGTGAGCGATGACAGGATAGTTTTTGCTTTGCCGCAGAATGTATCACTGTTTGATATTGAGATAGGGTAAAAAACACCGCACGGCCGAAAGACTGTGCGGTGTCACTTTATCTGAGTTTGTTTTTCAGGCTTGTTTTGAGGGCGCCCTTGTGGAGCTTGCCGACGTACTTCAAAGCCTCTTTTTTGTTGGAGCTTGTTTTGTACTCGCAGTATGTGTTGACAGCGTCTTTTGCTTTCATCTCTTTTATGAGCTTTTTCTTTACATACTTTATTATAGTATCAGTCCATACTTCATATGCGGAGAAAGTCAGGTGTACATATTTATCCGAAGTGTAATACAAAGGCAGTGAATCCGTGCCGTCTTTGAGCGGAGTGTTGATGTCAATAAAGTAAATATCGTTCTGCTTTTTGCACCAGCTCTTCAACAGAGAATTGAGCGTGTCAACATCGTAATTCCTGAGATGTCCCTTTTCGCCGCCGGAATAGACAGGCGTCATAGCCTCGATATAGATAGGCAGCCCGGGGTTTACGTCCCTTATGCCGTTTAAGTAACTAACGTAATTGTTAAAAACATACTCACCGTCGCCGAACATATCGTTCGTGCCCATGTTTATAAATACCTTGTCTGCGCCGGAACGCTCGATCACATATCTTGCAGGCCCTGTATAGCCATTGTAGCTCAGCTGGTACTGAGAACCGTTTGCGCCTTCATCGTTATGGAAACCGTAGCAGCCTGTCACCAGCATAGCCGGGCTGCCGAGATAGCCTTTGCCCTTTGATTCAAAATATTTCTTCTGAGTCACACCTAACGAGCTTCCCACAAAGGCAGACGAGCCGAAAAAGTCATCTATCTGCGACTGTGTTATAACAGGGGAGGGGATATTGTCATAGACGTGTATACGGGTATAGAAGGTATACTTTTTGCCGTTTGCGGTGACTTTCGCCTTGATAAGCGCCGAGCCGGGTCTTATACCCTTTACGACACCTTTTCTGCTGACAGATGCGATAGACTTGTTTGATGACGAGAACTTAACACTGTCCTGCCCCGAGAGCGACAGCTTGTAGGTGTTGCCTGCAAGCAGCTGCCTGTGCATAACGAGCGATGCAGGCACATTTGCATTGGTGGCCTTTTCGGTGCTGTATTTGATACTATGCTTGTAGCTTGATATTCTGACGGTGATCTTTATCTTCACCTTGTAGGTGTTTTTTCCGTCCTTCACGCTTACAGTTACAGTGGACTTTCCGCATTTTTTGGCAGTTATCTTTCTGCCGCTTACAGATACCACCTTTTTGTTTGATGATACTACACTTGCTTTGCTTTTGCCCGTCTGACGGATAATGTCAAGCTCCCTTGTTTCGCCCTTGTAGAGCGTCAGCTTCTGGGTAAGTGTGACGTTTCTTTTTGCACTCTTTTTGGCTGTGACCTTTGCAGCATTTTTGGCAAGGCTCACATTCACAGCGCTTGCCTGTATATTACCGGCTGCACCTGCTGACGGTATGCAGGCTCCTGTCATGGCAAGGCACAACGACAGACTGACCGCTTTTGAAAGGATCGTATTTGTTTTCATATATATCACTTTCCTATCTCATCTAATTCCTTTTGCCATATTGCGGCGCTTGCATCGCTGGGCATTCTCCAGTCGCCCCTCGGTGAGAGGGTGACAGAGCCTATCTTAGCCCCGTCGGGCAGACAGCTTCTCTTGAACTGCTGCGAGAAAAATCTCCTGTAAAATGTTCTCAGCCACTTTAAAATAGTTTCATCATCATATGCCCCCTCAAAGGCATATCTTGCTATGCGGTATACCTTTTTAGGCTTGAAGCCCCAGCGTATCGCATAGTACAGGAAGAAGTCATGCAGCTCATACGGACCTACAAGATCCTCGGTCTTTTGTGTTATAGTGTTGCCGCTCTCGTCAGTCGGCAGCAGCTCCGGTGAAACGGGAGTGTCCAGAATATCGTACAGTACATCTCTTAATCTGTCACTTGTGCAAGTGTCTGCGTAGTATCTTACGATATGGCGGACAAGCGTTTTCGGGACTGATGCGTTCACACCGTACATCGACATATGGTCGCCGTTGTAGGTCGCCCAGCCGAGTGCAAGCTCTGACAGGTCGCCTGTACCGACAACAAGACCGCCCACCTGATTTGCTATGTTCATAAGCACCTTGGTGCGCTCTCTTGCCTGACCGTTTTCAAATACCACGCTATGGTCATTCACATCATGTCCTATATCCTCAAAGTGCTGCAAGACGCTCTTTGTGATATTGACCTCCTTAAACGTCACACCGAGAGCCTCGCAGAGTATCTCGGCATTTCCACGGGTGCGCTTTGTAGTGCCGAAGCAGGGCATCGTTACCGCCACGATATCTGAGTGCGGCCGCCCGAGCTTGTCAAGCGCCATAATGCTAACAAGCAGCGCAAGCGTTGAATCAAGACCGCCCGATATGCCTATTACGAGCGTCTTTGACCATGTATGCGTCAGGCGTTTCATAAGACCGTGCGACTGCATATTGAGTATAAGGTCGCACCTTTTGTTCCTCTCCCTGTCGTCCGACGGGATAAAGGGCGTTCTTGAAAACCTTCTTGTAAGCTGCGTTTTTGTTCTGTTCATGCAGAAGCTGTAAACGGGCAGGACATCAAGAAAATGCGGCTTGTAGTTTTCAGCAGGTGCATCATAATCGTTTTTGCTCTCGGGGTAGGTGGACATCTTGCGCCTTTCAAAAGCAAGACGTGAAACATCTATCTCCGAAATGGTCATGCCGTTTTCAAACAGCCTGCTCTCTGCAAGGATAGTGCCGTTCTCGGCAATGATATTATGCCCCGAGAACACCATGTCCTGCGTTGACTCACCGTCGCCTGCGGAGGCGTAGATATAGCCTGCCACAAGCCTTGCAGACTGGTTTGAAACAAGCGATCTTCTGTAATCGTCCTTGCCTATGACCTCATCGCTGGCGGAGAGGTTGCAGATGATGTTCGCACCCGACTTTGCAAGGTAGTTCGATACCGGGTCTGCTACCCACAGATCCTCGCACAGCTCAAAGCCTATTATAAGCTCGTCGGGGGTCTTTTCGCAGTTTTCAAAGTCGTCATCAGTCCAGCAGTCAAGTGAGAACACCTCCTGCCGCATCGAAACGGGGTGGATCTTCCCGTCATTATTATAATACGGTGACAGATCTATCTGCACGCTGCCGCCACGGTATGGAGCAAAGTGCCTTGCTTCATAGAACTCATTGTAGTTGGGCAGATACGTTTTCGGCACGAAAGAGAGCAGCTCGCCGTTTTGCATTACAGCAGCGCAGTTATATATCTTGCCCCTTGCCTTTAACGGCAGCCCGACAGCTGTGAGCATATCGCTGCCCTTAGTATGCTTTGCTATATCCACAGCCGCCCGCAAAGCCTCATCGAGCAGCAGCCCCTGAAAGAACAGATCCTGACAGGTATACCCTGTAATGCACAGCTCCGGGAACACCGCAAGTTTGACACCCTTTGCTTTGCACTCATCTATCATTTTTATAATGCTTTGTTTATTGAAGTCAACATCTGCCACCTTTATCTCAGGCGTACAGGCTGCGACTTTTATAAAACCATCCTTCATAGCTTTTTCTCCTTATTATATCGTATAGATAATTTTATTATATCACAGCTGCCGGGATTTTACAAGTGCTGACGAACCCGGAACAGGCAATTAAAGGTAAATAATGGAAAATCTGAGTCAATTTTGTGAAAGTATACATTTTTTTGAAAGAAATTTTGTGAAATTTGATAATGAATATAGTATTTCTAAATCTTAAAAAATATGGTATAATAATAAAAGTGGAAAATAAAATGAAAAGTACCTTTCAGATGAGGAGTAATAATATGAAAGAAATGTTTACCGAGGCAAAACTCGAAAACCTTGACGAGGTCATAGCGTTTGTAGATGGTGAGCTTGAAGCTACGATATGCAATCCTAAGATACAGATGCAGATAGACATAGCAGTCGAGGAGATATTTGTCAACATAGCTCATTATGCCTACACGCCCAAGATCGGCGATGCTACGATCAGGGTGCAGATCCTGTCCGATCCGCCGGGGGTGGATATTACGTTTATCGACAGCGGTGTGCCTTATGATCCGCTTGCTAAGGAAGACCCTGACACTACGCTCTCTGCTGAGGAGCGTCAGATAGGGGGCTTAGGCATATTCATGGTCAAGAAGAGCATGGACGATGTCAAGTACGAATACAAGGACGGTCACAACATATTGACTATCAACAAGGGCTTCAGCTGATAAAAAGCATATCCCGGAAGCAATAAACTTCCGGGATATTTTATGTCTTCTTTTCAGTCTTTGCATCTGCCTGCTTTTTTTCCGGCTTTATCTCCTTGCCCTTTACAAGTACAGCTGTGAACAGTATACCGCCGTCAGTGTTCTTGGCGCTTATGCTGCCCTTGTGAGCGGTAACTATCGAGCGTGCTATCGACAAGCCTATGCCGCTGCCGCCTGTTTCACGGGTGCGTGATGAGTCCTCCCTGTAAAAGCGGTCAAACAGCCGCTCCAGGCTCTCCTCCGAAATAGGCTCGCCCTTGTTGAACACTGACAGATGAGTTTCTCTGCCGTGGCGTGAAAGGCTTATCTTTATTGTCGTGTTTTCCACGGCGTATTTGACGGCGTTCTCTGTGAGTATCGACACCAGCTCTCTCACAGACGCTTCGTCGCCTGTAAATCTCAGCCCCTCCGCTATGTCAAGCTCTATATCCTTGTTCTTTGACTTTGCAAGTGTTATGAACGGCTCTGCCGTGTCAGCGACCGCATCGGAGATATTAAACTCAGTCACCACCATTTCCTGAATGACCTCGTCCTCCATTTTGGCGAGCTTCAAAAGCCTTTGCACAAGGTCTGACAGGCGCTTTGTCTGGTGCTTTATGCTCTCAAGCCATTCGTTTCCGCCGTCAAGCATCTCGATGACCTCGGTATTTGCGGAGATTATAGCAAGGGGAGTCTTTATCTCATGCCCTGCATCTACTATGAACCTCTTCTGCCGCTCCATGTTCTCTACCGCCGGACGTATAGCCCTCTTTGAGAACACTGCTACCAGCACGGTAACGACCACCAGCGAACCAAACGCCACGAGCAGCGATATAAAGAAGAAATTGCGTGCTGTCTGTATGTCGGAATTCATATCCACGAAGATCACGAGCTTTTCCTCGCCTTTTGTGGTGATAAGGTATTTGTAGTTGTCGGTGTACCCCGTCTTGCTGTCGCTGTCAAGTATATCCTGAGCGTAGCTCTTTGCTTCCTTGGCGCTGACTGCGGCTATGCGGCTGGTGTTTATCTGCTTTATGTCGTTTTCAAGGTTAGTAGTTACAGTAAAGTATCTTGTGCTGTAACGTGTTTCAAGATCGACCTCGCCTGCACCTATGACCTTTGTGGACTTGTTTCTTTTATCTGCATCGGGCGGCTCGGGCTTTTCTTCGCCGGATGAAGGCTCGGACGTCTCGCTGTCGTATGCTTTTTTCTTTTCGTAGCGCTTTATCTGCTCGCCTGTCAGCGTGTCGGGGAACTTTCCCCCGCCGTCCGAGATAAGCTGTAAAAGCGTGTTCGCCTGCTCATTGACATTGTAGAAATTGAGCCCGTTTATGACGCCCACGATAACAAGCTCCACCACGAATAGGCTAAGCACAGCTATAAGCACAAATTTCCGCCGGAGTTTATTTATCATTTTGCGTCACCACCTTTTTCAATGCACAATTTACAATGCACAATTACAGCGTCTTTGCCGCCGTTTCTGATCCATGCGCCGCAAGGCGCATACCTTAACTGTTGCCTTAACTGAGAAAAGTCCCTCAGGACTTTTTCTCCAAGGTGTATCCTGCACCACGCACAGCTTTTATGGCGATGTCCGCTTCGAGCTGGGTGAGCTTTTTTCTGAGATATGATATGTATACCCAAACGACATTTATCTCGCTCTCGCTGTCGTAGCCCCATATTTTTTCCATAAAGCGCTCTGTCGAGATAAGGACATTCGGATTGTTCATAAGCATTTCAAGCATCTGGAATTCCTTGCTCGCAAGACGCAAAGCCCCCTTGTCGGTACACAGCTCAAAGGTCGAGCGGTTAAGGGTGACATTGCCCATTTTAAGGTCATTTGGAGCTATCTCCGATTTTCTGCGGCACATTGCCCTTATGCGTGCAAGCAGCTCGCCCATCGCAAAGGGCTTTGTCAGGTAATCATCAGCACCTGCGTCAAGCCCCTCTATCCTGTCGTCAATGTCGCTTTTCGCCGTCAGGAAAAGAACAGGCGCCGAGATGCCCCTGGCTCTCAGATTTTTTAGCACATCTATGCCGTTCATCTTCGGCATCATTATGTCAAGCACTATGCAGTCATAGTCGTCCGCAAGCCCGTAGTTATAAGCGTCCTCGCCGTCATACACTGCATCGACATAGTAGTGATTGTGTTTGAGTACAGCTGATATGGCATTAGCCATTTCCTTTTCATCTTCTGCAAGAAGTATCTTCATAGCTTTATCCTTTCTTTTCCTCGCTGCTGCTGTTTTCTGAGCCTTTTAGCTTTATCGGCGGAGTTTCAAGACCTGTATCGCCGCTGTCCTTTGCTTTCTTCGTCAAGTCATCGACTATCGCCTTGAACAGCTTTTTGTCCCTGTCGAAATTCTCCTGCATCTTTTCCTCGCTGTCCTTTATAGTCTTTATAGGCGCACGCATAGCAAGGTATACGTCATTCGGCATGGATTCGTAGTTCATAAGGTTCGCAAAGGTCTTCATGTTGAGCGAAAAGCCGTTCTCGGTGATGTACTCATTGCCTTCAAACCCCTCCTCAGTCGGGAAGTCGTGGTAGAATATCCCCACAAAATCCTTGTCTGTATTGGAATCGGCAATGACGAAAAGATTATCGCCCGTCTGCAGCTGCGCCATGAATTTAGCCTGATTTGAGGTCTGCGACATATCGCTTGAATTTGAATTCAGAGGACAGGCTATCACCTGACAGTAGACCTCACCGTCATCGTTGCGGTCATCTAAATAATCCTCAAAGAAATCCTCGATCTCGGTCGTGCGGAATTCAAGACCGTTGTTTGCTATCAGTAAAACTGTAAGATCGGGCTTTTTTCTCGACACCGCATCATATATGATGTACACCGCCGCTATCGCCATGCACACGAAAAATATTATCGGTATCTTGTAATGGTAGAAGAAGTTGGTGACCTTCTCAAACCCCTCCGGCTTTCTTGTTTCGTCGGGTGTTTCGCTTATAGCGTCAGAATGCTCTATAACGCCGCTTTTTATCTTCATAAGCTCGACACGCTCTTTTGCAAGCTCACGCTCACGCTGCTTTTCACGCTCACGCTCCTGCTTTTTAAGCATTTGAGTGCGTTCTTCCTCTGAAGCCTGCGCCTGCTGACGCTCCTTGCGCTCTTTGTCCGCAAGCTCACGCTCGTATTCGTAATCCTCATCCGGGATAAGCTCGTTTTTATCGCTCATTTATATAGTACACTTCTTTCTTTAAAACAACTTAAAACTATAATAGCATAAATATGTTAAAATTTTATGAACCCTCGGCGATAATTTAGGAAAATTAAAGTAGCTTTAAGGTAGATACATTATAATAATATCCAGCATGAGATATAACGCCATAAGACCTGGGCGACACCGCCGGGTCACCGGCATACGCCTTTGTATGCCATCTACTTGCATATTTTCCGTCATATCGCCCAAATTCACCTTGAAATACGACAGTATTTTTGCGGTAAATTTAGGCAATCTATTGATAAATCTGACTGCGTATCTGGCATACAATGACCCGGCGGTGTTGCCCCTGAAAAACTTTAAGTAAAGTTTAGGTAGAGTTTAAGGTTGGTTTTAGGTTCGGGGTATATAATAAAGACATAGCAAAGAGAGAAACACAAAGCTCCCTTTGAAACAATAAAGACAGGAAGTGAGCAGTATGGCAACACTGGTATTTGAAAGAGTTGAAAAGAAATACCTTTTGAATTCACAGCAGTTCCGGGAACTCAGCGAAGTGCTCGAGGGCAGATTCCAGATAGATAAATACGGCAAGACGACTATAAACAATATCTACTACGACACACCGGATCATCTTTTGATAAGAAGATCTCTTGAAAAGCCGGTCTACAAGGAAAAGCTCAGAGTCAGGAGCTACGGCAAGGCTGACAGGGACACAAAGGTGTTCATAGAGTTAAAGAAAAAGTACAAGGGCGTAGTTTACAAAAGAAGAACGAGCATGGCACTCAAAGACAGCTATCCGTTTTTAAACTGCGAGAGCAAGCCCTGCATAAGCGAACAGATAGAGAATGAGATACAGTATTTCATGGGCTTTTATGAGAATATCGCTCCTGCGATGTATATAGGCTATGACAGGATAGCGATGTACGGCGTTGACAATAAGGATCTAAGGATAACCTTTGACACCAACATCAGGTACAGGCAGACGGATCTCAGGCTTGACAAAGGCTCGTACGGCGAACAGCTTCTTGAAAACGGTCAGGTGCTTATGGAGATAAAGATACCGGGCGTTATGCCGCTGTGGCTGTCAAAGGAGCTTTCAAGGCTTAAAATATTCCCGACGAGCTTTTCAAAATACGGAAAAGCATATACAAGGGTACTGACAGATAATTTAGAAAAGGGTAGGGTGAATCATTGTGCTTGACAATTTATATACAACTATACTTGACACTGCCGCAGACGGCAGTACAGTTCTTACAGGTTCGGATTTCGTGATCTGTACGCTCACGGCGGTGGCGCTGGGGCTTATCATAGCGGCGTCCTTCCGCTTTAAACACAAGATGACAAAGGGCTTTATGACTACGCTTGCACTGCTCCCGGCAGTAGTAGAGGTAGTGATACTTATGGTAAACGGCAACTTAGGAACAGGCGTGGCAGTCATGGGTGCATTCTCGCTCGTAAGGTTCAGATCAGTCCCGGGCGCTGCAAAGGATATATGTGCGATATTCCTCGCAATGGCAGCAGGCCTTGCATCAGCAACAGGCTATATAGCGATAGCGTTTACATTCACGATACTTGTGTGTATATTAAATATCATCTATACCTGCCTGCCGATAGAAGAGGGCAAGGACGATGAAAAGCTCCTGCGTGTGACTATCCCCGAGGGGCTTGACTATAACAGCATATTCGACGACCTTTTTGAAAAGTATTTGACAACATCAACACTTGACGCAGTAAAGACAACGAACATGGGCAGCCTTTTCAAGCTCGACTATTCTATAAAGGCAAAATCCCCTGACGACGAGAGAAAGCTCATAGACGAGATAAGAACAAGAAACGGCAACCTTGAAATATCTGTCCTCAGAAAGCCTACATCGGTAAAGGAAGAACTCTGACAGATAAGAGAAAGAGTGAGAACAATGAAACAAAGAAAATTGATAGCCTTTGCACTGGCATTGTGTATGGTGACAACGGCTCTTGCAGGGTGCAATAAAAGTGACAGCACAACAGACACAGATACATCGGGTATCAGTGTAAGCTCTAAGGAAACGAATATCGACGATACTATTTCAACACTGGATCTTGACTTTACGGCGAATGATCTTGATGTGGGGTATGATGATGAGACTGCGGCACATATAGTGTTTGAAGCCGATACAGCGACTGTTGACGGCGAGGGCGCAGAGGTCACTGATAATGATGTGATTATCACCAAAGCCGGCTGCTATGTGGTCACAGGCACCGCATCTGATTCGCAGATCATCATAAATGCCGGCAATGATGACAAGATACAGCTTGTACTGAGTGAAAGCTATATCACCTGCAAGGACGGCGCTCCTATATATATAAAGAGTGCGGATAAGGTGTTCATCACCCTTGCGGACGGTACGACAAATGAGCTGAGCGACTCGGGCAGCGAGTACGCAGCAGACGGGGATATTTCACCTGATGCAGTTATATTCTCAAAGGAAGACCTGACGATAAACGGCACAGGTACGCTTAATATAAATGCAGGCTACAAGCACGGCATAGTTTCAAAGGACGACCTTGTGATAGCAGGCGGTAATATTGAGATAAAGTCTGCAAAGACTGCGATAGAGGGCAAGGATTCCGTAAAGATAGCAGACGGCACTATCACGATAGATGCAGGCACTAACGGTATCGTTTCGTCAAATTCCGAGGACAGCACTAAGGGCTATGTCTATATCGCAGGCGGTAAGTTTGACATCACCGCTGCAACAGACGGCTTGCAGGCTGAAACTATACTCACAGTCGAGGACGGCGAGTTCAAGATAGTGACAGGCGGCGGCGCTGCCGCATCGACCAAGACCCACAGCGAGGGCTTCGGCGGCGGTATGGGCGGCAAGGGCGGCTTTGGCAGACAGGGTGATACGAATAATAACGATAACAGCGGTGACGCTCCACAGATGCCGCAGGACGGTGAGATGCCCCGGATGGGCGAGATGCCGCAAATGGGCGATAAGCCGCAGGGCGGCTTTGGCAGAAGGAACGATCAGCAGGCAGCCGGTGACAATGGTACAGCCGAAGTCACAGCTGAAAATGTGAGCGTTTCAGATGTCCTTGAACAGACTGCAAGCACCGACAGCTCATCGGAAGCAGACGCTCAGACAACAGAGCATACCGATCTTGACAATACCTCATCAACGAGCATGAAGGGTCTTAAAGCAGGCAGTGCGATAGCAATACAGGGCGGCAGCTTTGATATAGATGCCGCAGACGATACCCTGCATACAGGCGGCAGTGCCGTTATAAACGGCGGCAGCTTTGAGCTTAGCACAGGCGATGACGGAATACACGCAGATGAAATAATAGAGATCACCTCGGGCACAGTAAACATCAACAAGAGCTACGAGGGCGTAGAGGCAAAATACATCAATATAAGCGGCGGCAGCGTAAAGGTAGTCGCACAAGACGACGGCTTCAACGCATCTGACGGCAGCGGTGAGAACTTTGGCGGCATGGGCGGCAGACCCGGCGGGCAGCAAAGCGACAGCAGTTCATCGACAGGCTCGACAGATTCGCCTTATCTTAAAATAACAGGCGGCAAGGTCGAAGTTAATGCTGACGGCGACGGTCTTGACTCAAACGGTTCTATGCTCATAGAGGGCGGAGATATTACAGTTTACGGTCCTACAAATGCCGGCAACGGCGCACTTGACAAGGGCGACGGCAACTACCTGCTCACAGCATCAGGCGGCACGCTTGCGGCATTCGGTGCGACAGGCATGGAGGAAGGCTTTACAGAGGATTCCACGCAGACGGCATTTTTGCATAACTTCTCATCGACCATTGCAGGCGGTACGGAAGTGACCGTCAAGGACAGCAGCGGAGAGGTCATAGCGACATATACGCCTGCAAAATCATGGCAGAGCATGGTATTTACAAGTGATAAGCTCAAAGAGGGCGAAACATATACAATAACCGCAGGAGATATGTCAGAAGAGATTACACTCGAAGGCACGATAACGTCCAACTCCACCGGAGGAATGGGCGGCGGCTTCGGCGGCAGAGGGCGGCATTAAGGCAACACTGCCGGGCCATTGTATGCCAGATACGCAGTCAGATTTTTCGTCAGATTGCCTAAATTTACCGCAGGAATACTGTCGTATTTCAAGGTAAATTTGGGCGATATGATGGAAAATATGCAAGTAGATGGCATACAAAGGCGTATGCCGGTGGCCCGGCGGTGTTGCCTTAAGCTCCCTATTAGCTAACCAATTCCCAATTACTTCCCTAATTTCCACAAAGCAAGGCGGCTGACCCCCACGGTCAGCCGCCTTGTCTTTTACTTCTTACTTCTTACTACTTACCTCTAAACGGTCAGCACGCCGCTCTCGCTTTTTTCGAGCATGAGTATCTGCTCCTCTGCGGCTGTCTTTGCGTTTATATAAACAAGCACATCTCTGTTTGTATCAGACCTGCACTTGAACTCGTAGCACAGCACCTCTTTTGTTCCCTCAGTTGGTATAAAGCAAAGCTGCTCGCTCTTTATATCAAGCACAGGGCTTATCTCCTTTGATGCCCTCTTTACCGAAATAAGATCATCGCCCTTTTTGCGCTCTTTGTGGTTGACGATGTAGCCCCTTGCATCGTAGCCTACAATGTCGCCGTTATCCATTGCCACCTGTACCTTTATAAGATCGGTGTACATGAGGACATCTGACTGCTTGTACGCAAAGTTTATCGTGCATACATTGTCGTATACCTCGTAGTAGGTGGACTCCATGTCGGTCACACCTATGCTTTCAAGGAATTTTTCAGCATACCCTATCGCATCGTCATTAGATATATCGCTGGAGTTTGCACGCCGTGTTTTAAGAAAATATGAAACCAGCCCACCTTTTTTAGTGACAGCGCAGCTTACCTTGCCGTCATCATCATAGAATCTATACGAGGGCATTTTTCCGTACTCGTATGACAGATTCGGCACGTCCTCCGACTTTATCCCGAGCGTGAGGATACATTTTTCAAGCGCTTTTTCACGGCTGACTTCCTCCTTGCCCTTTAAAAGCTCGGGGTCTTTTTCCAGGATATTGTCTGAAAACGGTCCGTCGTATATGAGCTTGGGATAATTTTCAAAGCTGTTCTCAAATCCCTCAAAGCCCTTGCCGTCGCTCAAAAGCTCCGAATCAGGCTGCTCGTCCGACGGGTACACAAGTGTCTGACCTGTTTCGATGTCGTCGTTTAGCTTCCACATCGCATCGCAAAGATCCTTTGAATACTTGTGCAGCTGTGTGAGCTTTTTGTATTCGTCGTCTGTCAGCTTTTCGCCACGGCTGAGCTTTTCGCTCATCGCCTGAGAAAAGTTCCCGACCTGCGATAAAAACTTGTAGGTATTTCCAAGCCCCGACTTGTCAACAGGCAGCTGCGAAAGACAGGCTTTTGCGTTTGCAGCGTAGTTTAAAAGCTGCGAGGACAGCTTGCCGTGCATCTCCGGCGAGCCTGCGTAAAGCTCCTTTTCAAGCGTCTGACTTATGCTGTCGGTGCTTGACGAGAGATCCTCCATTGCTCTGTAATAGCTGTATTTAAGTGCCTGCTCTGAGTCGTTCGCTCTGGAAGAGTACGTCCACGCCTTGACGCCGAGCGAGGCTGTTACGGCGGCTGAAAGCATTGCCGCCCTTATCACTGTTCTTTTTGATAGTATCATATTTGCCACTCCTTTTAGTACGAAATTATGGACTTTTATGCCGTTTTTGTCAACTGACAATATTATTTCCTCTTTTTTCTGAAAAATTCGCAGAAGTGTTTGAAATATTCACAATAATGTGTTATAATTGTATAAACTTGTGAATCTGATTTGGAGTGAAAGCTATGATATATCTTGATAACGCTGCGACCACGGCGGTTTGTGCGGCGGCAAAGTCTGCGGCGGCGGAGGGGTTTGAGTGTTTCGGCAATCCCTCGTCTTTGCACGGCGTGGGGCTTGAAGCGGAAAAGATAATGCGCCGATCCAGGGAAACTATCGCTGCGGCTCTGGGTGTTAAGGATAAGGAGGTTTATTTTACCTCCTGCGCTACCGAGAGCAGCAATACTGTTATTTTCGGAGCGGCGGCAGCACACGGCAAGCGCCGCAAAAGGATAATAACTACGACGATAGAGCATCCGTCTGTCGCAAGGCCGGTGGACGAGCTTGAAAAGCAGGGCTTTGAGGTGGTACGTATCTCGCCCGGCGAAAACGGCATCATCACCCCTGAAAGTGTCATCTCGCAGGTCGATGAAAACACACTGCTTGTGAGCATTATGCACGTCAATAACGAAACGGGCTATATACTGCCGGTGGGGGAGATATTCAAAGGCGTCAAGCATAAAAATAAGGAAACTATCTGCCACTGCGACTGCGTGCAGAGCTTTATGAAGCTGCCGTTCAAGGCAAAGGACATCGGCGCTGACTGCATATCTGTAAGCGGCCATAAGCTGCACGCCCCGAAGGGCATAGGCGCTTTGTATGTCAAAAGCGGAGTGCGTATCCTTCCGCTGATGTACGGCGGCGGTCAGGAAAGCGGCTTCCGCTCCGGTACAGAAAATATCCCTTATATAAACGCCTTCGCCGCTGCGGTCGGGGAGCTTGAACCTACTATCATAGAAAGATATGAAACCGCTTTATCGCTTAAAAAATACCTCTGTGACAAGCTGTCGGCACTTGACGGGACAGCGGTCAATTCGCATGAAGGCTGCTCGCCGTATGTTGTGAGCATAGCAGTCGAAAGGATAAAAAGCGAGACTATGCTGCATTTTCTCGAAAGCCGCGAGATATATGTTTCAAGCGGCTCTGCCTGCTCAAAGGGCAAGAAAAGCAGTGTCCTGCAGGAGCTTAGGATACCAGCAAAATACCTTGACTCAACGCTGCGTATCTCCATGACGTCAGATAATACCCGTGAGGAGATAGATGCGCTTGTTTCGGCACTTGTTGACGGCAGGGACAGCCTTGCGAAAATAAGGTGAACAGTTGTTTTATACTATTATAATAATATAAAGAGTCGAAGAAAGGAAAATAATAATGAAAGAAATGGTACTTTGCAAATACGGCGAGATAGCGCTCAAAGGTCTTAACAGAAGCACATTTGAATCCGTCATGCAGAAGAATATCCGCCATAGACTGAAAGAGCTTGGCGAGATAGAATACAGCCGCTCCCAGTCGACCCTCTATATCGAGCCGGCAGAGGACGTGGACATCGACGAGCTTATCGACAGGGTAAGTAAGGTCTACGGTATCGTCAAGATATGCCGTGCCAAAAAGATAGAAAAGACTATGGAGGCGGTGCTGTCCGAGCAGACGACAGACTATCTGTCCGAGGTGCTTGAAGCTGCTTCTACCTTCAAGGTCAACGCAAAGAGGGCGGATAAGCATTTCCCTCTCAAATCACCTGAGATATGCAGGGAAATGGGTCATGTCATCTGTGAGAGATTTCCGCACCTGAGCGTTGATGTACACGACCCCGATGTTACGATAACTGTCGAGATAAGGGAGAAAAACGCCTTTGTACACCCGGATGCGGTAGACGGTGCCGGCGGTATCCCGATAGGTACGAGCGGCAAGGCTCTGCTGCTGCTCTCGGGCGGTATCGACTCACCGGTCGCAGGCTGTATGATGGCAAAGAGGGGCGCTGTGATACAGGCAGTGCATTTTGAAGCGCCGCCGTATACCTCCGAGCGTGCAAGACTCAAAGTCGAGCGCCTTGCCGAGATAATGAGCGGCTACTGCGGAGATATAAAGTTCCACTGCGTACCGTTCACAAAGATACAGGAGGCTATCAGGGATAACTGTAAGGAGGAGTATTTTACGATAATCATGCGCCGCCTTATGATGGAGATAGCTTTGAAGATCGCAGAGAAAGAAGACATTCAGTGCCTTGTCACCGGCGAGAGCCTGGGTCAGGTCGCAAGCCAGACGATGTATGCTATGGTGTGTACAGATGCAGTAAGTACTCTGCCGGTGTTCAGACCGTGTATCGGAATGGATAAGAGCGAGATAGTTGAGATCTCACGGAAGATAGACACATTTGAAACATCTATCGAGCCGTATGAGGACTGCTGTACGGTGTTCACACCACGCCACCCGAAAACACGTCCTGTGCTTGCTGATGTGGAAAAGGAACAGGCGAGGTTCGACTTCGCACCGCTGGTCGAAAAGGCAGTAAACGATACAGAGGTCAAGTACATAAAGCTCTACTGAGTAATATTCTGTACTCTTAAATAATTACACACAGGTTACATCGTAACCGCTTTGTAACCATGTTATCGTTTGAGGGGAGAAAAAACGGACTACAAAACGTTATCATGAGGTCGCTGAAAGTGCGCTGTAACGCACTTTCGACGACTTTGTTTTAAAACTGACAATATACAAACTGTGACATAAATTTTAATACAAACGGTTTACAGCCGTAACGGATCTGTAAAAAAGTGAGTGATTTTTCACCCGGAAATTAAGTTTGCGAGGTCTGTCGAGTTAATAAATCGTACAAAAAGGCATTGATTTTTATGTGCAAAATCACATATAAGGAGCGTCGGAACATGGAGGAATTTGCTAAGGCTTACAAAGTGGTAACAAAAACCCTTGACACGGTGATACTGCGTGTAGTAAAATATATGAAAGACCACGGGATAACTGTATCTGCGGCTGAAAGCTGCACCGGCGGTCTTGTGTGCGAGAGCATAACGAATGTCCCGGGGGCGTCGGAGATATTTTTGGGCGGCGTCGTTTCTTACAGCGAGTCGGTCAAGGTGAGTATCCTCGGCGTGAGCGAGAAAACGCTTTTAGAAAAAAGCGTGTATTCGCCGCAGGTGGCGTCACAGATGAGTAAGGGCGTTATGAGAGCAACAGGCTCTGATGCGTCGGTAGGCATCACGGGTATCGCAGGTCCGGGGAATGGTCCCAAGGGCGAGCCGGTCGGTACGGTGTATGTGTCGGCACGCTTTAAAGGAAAAGAAAAGTGCAGAGATCTTGCACTGTATAAGGAATATGAAAAATTAGACAGAAAAACAGTCCGTTATCTGGCAGCGGCAGGTGCGCTTGAAATGCTGCTTGATCTGATGAGAGAGAATGAGGGCGAATGATATGTCTATGGCTAATGAGATAAATACAACTAAGGTAAAAGAGAAAAGCAATTTCTTTTTAAGGGCTTTGAAATATTTCGTTCCGTGGAAGGGCGACGGGGCGTCTGAGGTTTTCAGGAAGATAATGTTCGTAGCGTCGGTCGCTGTGTTCGCAGTGTCGCTCGATTCACTTGCCGATTATCTCAGGGCGGACGAGCAGGAGCTTTCCTACTTTGAGGAGATAAAATCCTTAGAGCCGGTGTTTGAAGAGCCTGAAAGCACAGATACGATAGATACCACTGCAAACGAGGGTACGGTCACAAAGGTCGAGAACCCCGTGATAAAGGTCGAGCCGAGAGAATTGCAGGAATGGGCGCTGCCTCTGCTCGAAAGGAACGAGGACGTTGTCGGGTGGCTGAAGATAAACGCTGTCAAGGACGCAAACGGCGAGCCGATAATAAACTACCCGGTGCTGCAGCATGATTCGAGCAACGACTACTATCTGCACCATAATATCGACGGTGCACAGACAGAATCGGGGAGTATCTTCGCTGACTGCGTTGTGCCTATAACCCTTGAGGGGCAGGCGGACAATATAACGCTCTATGGACATAATATGCTTGCAGGCACACAGTTTGCAGGGCTTATACAGTTCAAGAAGGGCGCAGACTTCATAAGAGAAAATCCTATTATCGAGTTCAATACTATATATGAAAAGAACCAGAAGTACGTCATAATGGCGACCTTCTGCGGTATCGACAATGAGTATCAGGACGGCGGCGACGGCGCATTTGATTACTGGAACTACCGTGACTTTGCCGATTCCGGTCATTATAGCTTTGAAACGTGGAAGTCCAATATAGAGAAATATTCATGGATCTCCAACTCGGTGGATTTCAATGAGGACGACGATTTCCTTACGCTTTCTACCTGCTCGTACGAGCTGGGCGCAGTAAGGTGGGTCATCGTTGCAAAGAAAATGACGGCAAAAGATAGTCTTGATGAGATAGTCGAGTCCTATAAGGACAAGGACGATAAGGATATTTATTTCTTCAAGGCGTGGAGAGATGTCAACGGTAACAAGAAGGTCATCGTTGGTGTCTGAAAGCTCAGAGCGTTCTCACAGCTCGGGGCAGGTGGGGCGTAAGCCTTGCCGGAAAGGCAAAAGTGATAAAAATGAAAAACAGTAAAGCTCACGAAACTGTCAAGGCACAGGTCAGAAGGAATACAGCAAAGAAGATAGCTGCATCAGCTGCGCTTTGCCTGACAGTGCTTGCAGTAGGTGCAGTGTCCGTGTATGGGTTTAAAAGCGGTAAGCTGACCTCTGATGACAACAGCGTTCGTGAAGTGACTTCCGTTTCGGGCGAGAACACACCTGAGCCGGAGGAAGATGAAGCTGTGACAGAGAATGAAGATGTAAGCGATGACACATCTGAGTATTCTCAGACAGTAACATGGTGGAAGGCAGGCATCGAGGATTATGATTTCAAGGACGTAACAGAAGCTGCCGCCACAACAACAAAGAAGAAAACGACGACAACAGCAAGTGCTGCGGAGCAGAGCACACCTAAGACAAGCACCACGACTGAGCAGACGACTTCTGCAAAGGCTGTCACGACAGTGAAAAAGACTGCAAAGAACAAGACGACCAAGAAAACATCAGTCGAGGATATAAGCGGACTTACGGTCTATTCGACTGCGGCTGTCAATGTAAGATCCGGCGCAGGCTCTGACTATGATATTCTCGGTACACTTGCACCTGAAACGGGCGTTAGTGTCACAGGCAGGACGGCTGACGGCTGGTACAGGATAAAGTACGGCGATAAGACAGGGTATGTCACGACTGAGTATTTTACCGACAAAAAGCCTGACGGCGGATCTGAAAAGGCCACTGAAAACACAGAGGCTCAGACCGAAGCGGAGCAGGCATCAGTGAACGGCGGCGTTATAAGCTATACCGATGAAGAGTTCGAGATGCTTTGCTATGTACTTCAGGGCGAGGTCGGCAACTGCTCGGAGGCAAGCAAGATAGCTGTTGCGAACGTCATCATAAACAGAGTCAGGGATCCAAGATTTGCTGATTCTATATCAGGCGTACTTACAGCACCTAACCAGTTCACGGCTATAACGGGCTACTATAACAGGACATCGACTCCGTCCGAGAATACAAGGGAATGTGCTTTGAGAGCGCTGCAGGGCGAGGATAACTCGAATGGTGCTGTCTACTACTATGCTCCACAGTATTGCGGCGGCGCAACTGCTGCATGGTTTGAGACGCTTGATCTCTGTCTGGAGCTTGACGGTCAGAGGTATTTTAAATAATTCGCTTTGAACAAATGTTAATTTTTTGTAAAATATGAATAAAATGTCAAGATGTGCTTATCGTACATCTTGACTTTTTTTGTGTGTATGGTACAATATATTGTGTATGATGATAGAAAAAGGACTTGATGTTGTAAAGGACGGTATCAGCTTTATGGATATTCGATACTTGGCAAAATATAAAAAACAGGGCATCATCGCAGCAATTATCCTTGCGGCGGCAGTCGGCACAGGTGTGGCGGTGAGTGTCAGCGGCAGCAGCGTTGCCGAAAAAAGCGAGGAGATGCTCGCTAAGGTCGGTACGCAGGCAAATGGCACAGCCGGCGCTCAGGGGGACATCAGTGTGCTGAAAGATCTAAGACTCGCCGATGAGCAGGAGGTCGAGCAGCTGATAGCCTTCAAAAAAGCCGGTATAGAAGAATATGATATGCAGCTCATGCCTCAGACGGTCGTTAAGGGCGTGTCAAAGACAAATACAGATAATGAGCAGGAGCAGAAGCCGGGGACATTCAAGGTGGCTCTCCCGGAGGATAAGTCAAAGATATTAAAGCCCGACAAGGGCGAGGCATCAAACCCGGGCACAAGAAGTATCGTTGATGAGGTGTATACCGTTTTTGACGAGAGATCGGGCAAGTACGTCACGCTCTCGGGTCATGAGCTTCTGTGTCAGGTGGTGAACAGCGAGATAGGCGATTCGTGGGGTGAGGAGGCTATCAAGGCTCAGGCGGTGGCAGCGTATTCGTATATAAGATTCAACGACGCCGCAGGCAATATCCCCACGGTCGGTCTGAGAACAGGCTATTCAGGTAAGCTCGAGCGTTGTATCAGTGCGGTCGAGGGTCAGTGTATATACTATAATGGGTCTATCATAGATGCGGTGTATTCTGCATCGAGCGCAGGTGCATCTGCTCCGAGCGTGAAGATCTGGGGCGTAAGCTATCCTTATCTTCAGGCGGTCGAGAGCGTTTATGACAGTAAAGACCCTAACTTCGGCAACAAAAAGACCTTCAAGGAGGAACAGCTGCGAAAAATAATCGAGGGCAATACGGGCATAAAGCTGTCAGACGACCCGAAGAACTGGTTCGAGATACAAAGTGTGTTCAGCGGCAAATATGTTGACCTTATGAAGCTCGACGGCAGGGAAACTATCACGGTCGGCGGCTCTGCAAGGAGAGTTTCCGGCGCTCTTATGAGAAGCACTATACTGGGAACTAATAACCTTAAATCGACTGCGTTCGATATTTCCTATGATAACGGTGTGTTTACCTTTACTACATACGGCTGGGGTCATGGCGTAGGTATGTCGCAGTGGGGTGCGTGCTACTATGCAAAGGCAGGCTACAGCTACGACCAGATACTAAGGCATTACTATGTAAATACAACTGTCCGTGTGTCAGATGTGAATTCAAAGGCGATAGGGCGTACAGATGTCACAAAGACACAGCCGCAGGTCGTCAGAGATGATGAAAAGCCGGATACTCAGCAGATAACAGATGATAAAGCAGAGGATACAGGCAGCGCAGATACCCTGATACCCGAGGCTGAAACATCCGCTACCCCGTCATCAGACGATGAGAGCGATCAGCCGGCAGTAACTCAGGCGCCGGAGGAGGAAGCTCCCACGCAGCAGCAGGATACCGCTGCTGAGACAGAGAATGAATCCGATGAGGAAGCAGTCCCCGATGAAGCGGAGGAGACAGAAGGTCCTCAGGGCAGCGAAGACTTCCCCGAGGAAGAGCAGGAGCAGACGGCTCAGACGCAGCAGCCGTCGCCTGAGCAGGACACAGAGGATGAAACTCAGACTGATACACAAGATGTAGAGCCGGCTGATCAAACAGCTCAGACGGCTGACAGTAATTGATCTTTGGAGGAAAGCGTTATGGCATTTTTTAATACGAACCCCAATGCGGGGCAGATCAATCAGCTCAATAAGCAGATGAACCAGACACTTGGCATGATAAACGGCAAGTATACCGAAATGGGCAGGATAGTCAAGCTCAGATACTTAGACCGTATAGACGACCCGGACGTTAAGAGGATAGCTGCCGAGATAGATAATATGCTCGCATCGCTCCAGGCTATGAATAAGCAGATAAATCTGCTCAAAGGTCTGCGTGAATGCCCCGGCTGCCACATCGCTATAAGTACAGGCGTGGCGTTCTGTCCTAACTGCGGCACAAAGCAGCCTGTTGCTCCTGCGCCTGCACCTGTGCAGGGGTTTGCACAGCCTGCACCTCAGCCTGTCGCACAGCCGGTGCCGCAGATGATGCAGCCGGCACCACAGCCTGCACCACAGCCGGCACCTCAGCCGGAGGTAAAGTCCGTGATAGAGGATGCCCCTGCGCCTGCACCGCAGCCGGTACCTGTTCCTGCTCCTGCGCCGTCAGCAAATGCACCGCAGTTCATATTCTGCACAAGCTGCGGAAACAAGGAAGCAGCAGGTACAAAGTTCTGCTCAGAGTGCGGCGCTGTGATCGAAGAATGATAATTGTCGGAGCATCGCCTTTTGTGGGCGGCGCTCCGTGTTTTTAACGAGGTAGAAAAATGCAAAGCATAAAGAATACAGACAAGGCTGCCTTGCAGCGTGCTGCAAGGCTCGGTCGGCGGCTTGCAGGCAGACAGGTCATACTTGCGTCAGCGTCGCCGAGAAGAAACGAGCTTATGCGTGCGATCACGTCAGATTTCCTGACAGAGCCTGCTGATATAGATGAAAGCCTTCCTGACTATATCCCGGCTAAAATGGCAAGCGAGTACCTCGCACGGCTCAAATGCCTTGCGGTCGCAAAAACGCACCCCCACGCACTTGTGATAGGCTCTGATACGACAGTCGTGGTCGATAATGAGATACTCGGCAAGCCTAATGATGCAAAGCAGGCAAAGAATATGCTCAAAAGGCTCTCAGGGCGCACTCACAGCGTTGTCAGCGGTATTGCCGTGTCATGTAACGGCAGGCTCGCAAGCTCGTCAGATGTAACGAGCGTTGTGTTCACCGAGCTTGATGAACAGCTGATAGACTGGTATATATCGACAGGCTCGCCGTTTGATAAGGCAGGCGGTTACGGTATACAGGATTTTAAAAAGGACGAGGTGTATATCGGGTCGGGCAGCTATACTAATGTGGTAGGTCTGCCGGTCGAGGAGCTTACATTTCTGATAGATGCTTTTCTTGACGAAGAACCGGAGGTGCGCTGATGGGGCTTTTCTCAAAAAAGAAAAAGGATACCATGACCCTCTCACAGCTCAGGGAGTATGATAAAAAAGCCATATCATATGTCGTCAGACGTGAAAACGGCGGGGAAACTATCCTCGGGCGTAAGGGCGCAATATCCGTCAAGGACGATGAGATAGTTATAGTGTGTAACGGCTCGCAGGCGCTGAGAGTGAATACCGACGGTGCAGTCATGGCGACACTTATGAGCGGCAACGGCGTTGACATCAAAGGAACTGATGCTGACGGCAGACCTGTACACGCCATAGCATATTATTCAAATCTCAGACAATGATTATAAATTTTTTGTAAATTCAGACGGTGAGCTGTCAAAAATGCTGTATTGTACTGAAATTGCATAACTGCGGTTATTTGACAGTATCCGGAGCTGGCGGCTGATAAATATAAATATATAATATGTTAATAAATACAAATATTAGTCCGAGACCCTGCAAACATTTTATATAAAGTTACAAATATTCTGAAAAAACGCAAAAATAGGCGGTTTTGATTTGACAAACGGCGTAAAATGGGCTATAATACAAACAGAATAAAAATTATTGGAGGTAGTAAACAATGAAAAAGTCAGATTTAGTTGCACTTATCGCTGAGAAAGGCGGCTATACAAAGACTGAGGCTAACAAGGCACTCAGCACAGTTATAGACGCTATCTCACAGTCACTTGAGAAGGGCGAGAAGGTATCTCTCGTAGGCTTCGGTACTTTTGAGGTTCGTGACAGAGCTGCCAAGAAGTCCATCAACCCTGCTACAAAGCAGCCTATCGAGGTACCTGCCAAGAAGGTTCCTGCATTCAAGGCTGGCAGAGCTCTCAAGGACGCAGTAGACAAGAAGTAATTTCATATATCTGAAAGGAGATAATCACAATGGCTGATACTAAGAAGACAGTTAAGGAAACTGCTGAGAAGGTAGCTGCTGATGCTAAGGAAGCAGTAGCAGAAACAAAGAAGGCAGTAAAGAAGGCTGCTGATACAACAGCTAAGAAGGCAACAGCTGCTAAGAAGACAGCTAAGGCTGCAACTGCAAAGGCTAAGACTGCTGCAAAGACAACAGCTTCAAAGGCTAAGACAACTGCTAAGAAGGCAGTTGAGGATAAGGCAGTAGTATATGTTCAGTACGGCGATAAGGAAGTTGTTGCTAAGGACGTACTTGAAGCTGCAAAGGCTGATTTCAAGGCTAACCCTGAAACAAAGGGCACTGTAAGATCTATCAAGGTATACATCAAGCCTGAGGATAATGCTGCATACTATGTAGTAAACGACAAGTTTGAGGGTAAGATCGACCTTTGATAAAGGGCTTTACTTAATGTGAACAAAAACAGGGTGCTAAGTGGATGTACCCTGTTTTTTTATGTATCCGGAGGAAAACATGAAAAGAATACTCATCTTTATAATATTTCTGTGTATCGGCATAGCACTGCCCATAGTCGGCGTGAAGGCATATAGGAGCAACGAGCGCCTTATGAATGAGGGCATAGATGTCGAAGCAAAGATAGTGTCAAACAATGGCGGCGAGATCAAGGTCGAATATAAGGATAAAAACGGCAAGACTGTCACCGCAAAGGGTATCATCAACGACAGCGACCGCTCGGTCGGCAGGGAGTTCAAAGGCAAGTATTTCCCCGATGACCCTGAGACTGTCCATCTGCCTGCGAAAAAATCCCTTATTTATCTGGTAATGGCGATGTTCGGCGGCTTTACACTTTTTAGCTGGATAATCGTGATAAGGGGCATCGTCAATAAAGCCACGGGTTCATCAGTCGGCAAGAACGGTATCGTCACAAGGGCGCAGGTGCTCAATTACAACGTCGAAACAAATATGTGTACCGTGCAGTTCCGCCGTGGCGACGGACTTGACTGTGTGGTCGATGTACGCAGTGAGATAGCATACAGTATAGGCGCTTATATAAATATAAAGTATATCCCCAAGGGCAAGAGCGCAAATGTTATCATACTGGGGTATTGACAGTCCTTATTAATAATTTAACTATTGACAAATATCCCTTTTTTTAGTATAATTATAATGATATGTATAAAGGCAAGACCGCAAAAAGACTGCCTGAGGGCTTTGCGGTGTCGTCTGAAAGTATGCTTGAAGGGAAGGAATATAAATGTCAGATAACAGAAACAGCAGCAGGCACAGAACGCCTGTAAAAGCTGATACAAGGGCTAAGCGTCCTGATTATGAAGATGAGGAGTATGACGAAGCGGACGATGCTCAGTTTGCGACTACTGTAAAGGGCGTTATCGCCGTAATGGTAACGTTCATGGTGGTAATGATAGTGCTCATGTTCACAGCACGCAGTATGTTTGTATTGAGCGGTAATGAGTATAAGGAGATAGAGAGCGGCAAGGTAACTTCTACCGAGCCGACAGTATATGAAGCCGAGAACACCACAGCCGCAGAGGAGGAGGATAACAGCTCCAAGAAAAAGCGTACTGCCGGTCCTAATGCCCAGGAGAAGAATAACGAAACGACCACCACAAAGAAGCTCGAGGGCACTACACAGTATAGATGTATAAGTGCAGTTTACCTGCATCCGCAGCCGTCGGCAGAGAGTGAGAATACTCTCGTTATACCGCAGGGCGCAGTTGTAGATGTGCAGAAGGAAGAGGGCGGCTGGTACTACCTTGATTATAACGGCACGGTAGGCTGGGCGTATGGTACGTTCTTCACACTCAATCAGTAATAATAGAAAAACAAGAGCCGCTGTCGTGTGCAGCGGCTTTTTTGTGTATAATAAAAGTGGGCTGCGTTTGCAGCCCTGTTTTTATCCTCTTAAAAACTTTTTGTATAAGACCTCCGTCATCTTCCCCGGCAGAATAAACATTGCGATCTGGAAAAGCGTCGGTATAAGAAAATCGGCAAATGACGAAAACCCTTTGCGGAAGTTGCCAAATCTCACTTTTATAAACGCTTTGGTGTTTGCATAATTGCTCCTGCGCTTGTAGTTGTCCTTGTTGACACGGTATCTTACAAGGGCTCTCGGGATATTTCTCCCGATAGCGCCTGCCATGAGCATATTTACCACAAACTCATAGTCCTCGCATCTTTTGATGTCACTGTAACCGCCCACACGCAGCGCCAAATGCTTTTTGTAGCAAAGCGTCTGGTTATTA
This sequence comes from Ruminococcus sp., assembly GCA_017470535.1. GTDB lineage: Bacteria > Bacillota > Clostridia > Oscillospirales > Ruminococcaceae > NK3A76. The sequence goes on from JAFUYP010000055.1 coordinate 34,381, forward strand.
AAAGGATTCCTGCGCCGGGCGTATCTGTGTATCTCCTTGTTTGTGACAGGCGTTTTCTTGAACGCTATGTGTTTTCCCGTGTCGCTGTCAAATTCATCAATGTACGCCCCTGCCATGTCTATCTCGGGGTGTGCAGCAAACAGCCTCATCATCAGCTCGCACCTGTTCTTTTCGGCATAGTCATCGGAATCCATTTTAACGATGATGTCGTGCTTTGCAGCTTTAAGTCCCTCGTTTGCACAAAGCCCTGTCCCACGCTTTGACACTCTCAGGACGTTTATGCAGCTGTACCTGCTCTGATACTCTTCAAGCACTGAATCAAGCTCCTGCGTCAGTTCGCCGTCGCAGACTATTATAAAATCATCAGTAGGGCAGGTCTGCGCTAAAATGCTGTCAATGCTCAGCCTGAAAAACTCCGCCTTCTCACCGGAATAAACGGACATAAGCACACTGTATCCCGGCAGCCTTGCCGAATCTGAATGTGTACCCATATCCGTCACCTCTTTTTATTCCTGTGTGCTTTCCTCAGCCGGTGTACCCTGAGCCTGTGCATCATCGCTCACTGCCGGCTGTACAGTCTCCTGTGCTGCGGCAGCTGCGGCATTATCGGCATTCTCAGCCGGCTGAGCCTGCTGCTCCTGTGTCTGTGTATCTGTTGCTGCTGTTTCAGCCTTTGGAGCAGCCTTTTTCTTCTTCTTTTTCTTTTTAGGCTTAGGCGGCGTGAATGTCAGATCCGACAGCCCAAGAGCCTTTCGCCTTTCAAGACGCTGCTCTTCAAATTCCTTAGCCTTTTGCTCGATCTCTTTTTTCTTCTTAGATTTAGCAGCTCTTTCTTTCTTCTTGCGCTCTTCGATAGTGGTTGCATATTCGTTGGCGACAGTCTCAATATCGCCGGACATTACTACCTCGCCCTTGTTGAGCCATATAGCATAGTCGCACATAGCCTTGCAGGTGTCCATATTGTGAGATACGAACAAAAGCGTTGTGCCGCCTGCGAGCATCTCCCTCATCTTGTTCATGCACTTTTTGCGGAAAAGCATATCACCTACCGACAGTACCTCGTCAACTATCAGTATATCAGGCTTTACCATAGTAGCTACCGAGAAGCCGAGTCTTGATTTCATACCGGAGGAGAAATTCTTCACCGGCGTGTCAAGAAAATCCTCCAGCTCCGAGAATTCCACTATCTCGTCAAACCTTTCCTCTACAAACGCTTTGGAATAGCCGAGTATGCAGCCGTTTAGGTATATATTCTCCCTTGCCGTGAGCTTCGGGTCTATACCTGCACCAAGCTCGATAAGCGATGCCACCGTGCCGTTTACCGTAACTTTACCCTTGTATGGCTTTAGTATGCGGCTGATGACCTTTAACAGCGTGCTCTTGCCGCTGCCGTTGGTGCCTATGATAGCCCATGCTTCACCCGGCTTTATTTTAAGGTCGATGTCCTTGAGCGCCAAAAACTCCTTGAACATCAGCTCGCCCTTGACGAGCTTTACAAAATATTCCTTTAAGTTGTCGATATTCTCACTTGCTTTGTTAAAGCGTATCGTTACCTTATCGACATCAACGATATATTCACTCATTACAAGACCCCCTTTTTAAATGTAAAGGATAAACTTATCCTGGGTCTTTTTAAACACCGTGATACCAATTATAAGCATCAGGAACGCATATCCGAACCCGAGCACGAAATCCCACATCGTAAGAACGTGCCAGCCGGGTACCTTGTCAATGATAGGGTTCCAGACAAACGCACGGAACTGCTTTATATAGATGTAAGCCGGGTTGCCGTACTGAATAAAGTTTGAAAGATATAAAGCGATAGGTGTTTCTCCGGCCTTTATCTGAGCCTTGCCCTTTTTGTTGATAGTGCCGAGATCATAGAATATCGCCGAGCAGTATACCCATGCTGTAAGTATCGCATGGTAGATATACTTTATATCTCTGAAAAATACATTGAGCGCTGCGAGCAGGAATCCAAGCCCCATAGCGAAGATGTATGCTTCCACCACAACTATGATTATCCCAAGATCCCAGAATGTGAACAGCAGCCTGCCCTCAACGATAGAGTAGTATATCATCAAAAGCACCAGTGCGCCGAGTGAGAATACAAAGTCAACCATAGATGCAGTTATCTTTGACATCGGGAACATGAATTTCGACACATACGTCTTTTTGAGCAGCGACGCATTGTCGGTGATAGCGCCGAGCGCTTTGTTTGTCGCAGTTCTTATGAATTCAAATACCGTTCTTCCGATCATCAGGTAGATAGGGAACAGCTCTATCTTCTTTGCAAAGAGCATCGTGAACACTATCGACATGATTATCATTATCATCAGAGGGTTGAGTACGCTCCATACATATCCCAAAAAGCTGCGGCGGTATTTGAGCTTTATATCTCTTGAAACGAGCTGATAAAGCAGATCCTTGTAATTGAAAAGCTCGAGGAAAGAGCCTTCCTTGAATTTATGTTTTTTCTCTTCGGTCAATCGTTGTCACCTTACAATCTTTTTTCTTTTCTTGACTTATGATAAATAATACCAAGTTATATTTTAACATACTAAAATTCAAGTGTCAATACAAAAGCGCCTATAATCGCACTTTTAGCTAAATAATAATGATTTTAAGGCAAAAGATATAACAATTTGACCATACATATAATAAAGGCAACACCGCACGACCACCGGCTCACGCCTTTGTGTGCCATCTGCTTGCCGGATTTCCGTCATAATACCCAATTTTACCTTGTCTTACGTCAGTAAAACTGCGGCAAAAATGGGCATTCTGACGAAAATTCGGACGGCGCATCTGACACACAATGGTCGTGCGGTGTTGCCTAAACAAAATATTAAGCCGGCATTAACCCTCTTAAAGCTCGATATCAGGGATAAGATCCTGCGGAATATCCTCTATCCTTCCGCTGTCGCAAAGTGCTGTTACAGACGGGTCTATCGGCAGCTTTGCAAGCACCTTCAAGCCGAATTCCTTAGCTATCTCATCGACATGGCTCTCACCGAACAGCTTTATCTGTTTTCCGCAGTCGGGGCAGGTGAGGTAGCTCATATTCTCCACCAGACCGATTATCGGAATATTCATCATCTTAGCCATTTTAACGGCTTTTGTGACTATCATCCTTACCATATCCTGCGGTGTCGTGACAACGATTATCCCGTCCACCGGCAGCGACTGGAACACTGTCAGCGGCACATCACCTGTTCCGGGCGGCATATCGACAAACATATGATCCACCTCGCCCCACGCCACGTCCGACCAGAACTGCGTCACAGTCCCGGCGATCACAGGACCTCTCCATATTACAGGCGAAGTCTCGTCCTCCACCAGCAGATTTATCGACATTACCTTTATATCTTCACGGCTCACACAGGGATATATGCTGTCCTCATCGCCTGTTGCCTTTTCGTTTATGCCGAATATCTTAGGTATAGACGGACCTGTTATGTCCGCATCGAGTATGGCAGTCGAGTATCCTTTTCTGTTGTGACCTACTGCCAGCAGGGAAGTCACCAGCGACTTGCCGACACCGCCCTTGCCGCTGACAACAGCTGTCATTTTCTTTACATTTGACATATAATGCGGCATAGCCTTTAAGCTCTCGGCACTTCTCTCGCCGCACTCCGCACTGCACGAAGAGCATTCATGTGTACATTCGCTCATAATTATTGCTCCTTTTCAGATACGTCCGCCAAAGGCGGACACCTTAACTGTTACCTGTTATCAGTTGCCTGCTATCAAGCTCCAAGCCCGGAGAAGACCCCGGGCTTGTGTAGTTTTATTTGCTAAGATCAATATCCATTATCGGCTCATTCACATCAGCACCGGCAGGCACCATGGGAAGAACATTTATATCCTTGTTGATAACAACATCTATAAGACAAGGTCTGCCGTAGCTGAGTGCCTTTTCAAGCCCTGCCTTTATCTCGCTTTTCTTTGTTATCCTGACACCCTCTATGCCGAACGCCTCTGCGAGCTTCATAAGATCGGTGCCACGCTCAATGTCCGTCTGTGAGAAACGCTTTCCGTAGAATAACCTCTGCCACTGCCTTACCATGCCCAGCACATCATTTTCAAATACCAGTTCTATCACCGGGATGTTATGCTTTGCAAGAGTTGACAGCTCGTTTAAGTTCATAAAGAAGCTGCCGTCGCCTGCAATGTTTATAACTGTTTCATCGGGGTTGCCGATCTTCGAGCCGATCGCAGCACCAAGACCGTAGCCCATAGTGCCAAGACCACCCGACGATGCAAAGTGACGCTGCTTTCTGAAATTATAATACTGTGCCGCCCACATCTGATGCTGACCCACCTCGGTGGTAAGTATCGCCGAGCCGTCAGTGAGCCTGTCAAGCTCTTCCAAAACGTCCTGCGGCAGTACCTCGTCATCACTTTCGATAGGTACCATTTTAAGAGCATATTTCTTCTTCCACTCCATTACCTCATCGAGCCACTCCTTGTGTTCAAGCTGCGGGAGCTTTTCGTTCATTCTTGCAAGTATGTACTCTATGTCGCCGGCAACAAAGTAATTTACATCAATGTTTTTTCCTATCTCAGCCGGGTCTATGTCTATGTGAACTATCTTCGTGTCGTTTGCAAATGTTTTCGGGTTGCAGATAACTCTGTCGGAGAACCTTGACCCTAAAACTATCATGACATCGCACTTGTTGAGTGCCATGGCAGATGCTTTGGTGCCGTGCATACCGAGCATACCTAAGTATTCGTCCCTTGTGTTGTCAAATGCACACTGCCCCATGAGCGAGAGCGATACGGGCGCATTCACCTTTGTCACGAACTCGTCCATTTCCTCGACTGCATTGCAGGATACCACGCCGCCGCCTGCGTAGATGTAGGGGCGCTTTGCATTCATTATAACTTCAAGCGCTCTGTCTATCTGCTCGTTTATGTCGTCAGGGTTGTGGTTTACTATCTTTTTCGGGGTCTGCGGCTCGTATTCTGTCTTGGCGATAGTTATGTCCTTGGGTATATCTATCAGCACCGGACCCTTTCTTCCCTCGTTTGCGATACGGAAGGCATCTCTTATCGTGTCAGCGAGCTTTGTTATGTCCTTGACGATGTAGTTGTGCTTAACGATCGGCATGGTGATGCCGCAGATGTCAACCTCCTGAAAGCTGTCAAGACCGAGCAGACTTGTAGGCACATTGCCCGTTATAGCGATAAGCGGAATGGAATCCATGTATGCCGTAGCTATACCCGTAACAAGGTTAGTCGCCCCCGGACCGGAAGTCGCAAATACAACGCCCGTCCTTCCGGTAGTTCTCGAATACCCGTCAGCCGCATGGCAGGCAGCCTGCTCGTGAGCGGTGATGACATGGCGTATCCTGTCAGAATACATATAAAGTGAATCGTAAATATTGAGCACTGCACCGCCCGGATAGCCGAAAACAGTATCGACACCCTGTTCAAGCAGACACTCGATGATTATATCAGAACCTGTTTTTAACATAAAATAAGACCTCCAAAATTATTAATATCAATTTATAATTATACTATATATAATAGAAATTGTCAAGGCTTGTCAACTTGTTGACAATAGCACCTGTGCCATTATATATGGGCACTTTCTGATCCTCCGGATGCTGCTGAAGAGTCACTCGCTCCAGAGGAGCTTTATGTTCGGAAGGGTCAGTTTCATAACATCCTGTATCTCGTAGGCGACTCCGTTATCTTTCAACTCCTGCAAAAAGCTGTTTACATAGACAGGATCGGAAAAAGGCTGGATAATATCAAAGATGAACCTCCCGTTCACAGCAGAGATCTCAATGATTATACCCCTGTCAGGGCATCGTGTCCATGTTCTGAAATCGCGGATATACTTCTCCGCATCGCCGAATCCGGCCTTACCGACATAGCTTATCACAGCTGTCATGTTCCTGTTCAGCATTTCATCGGCAGCAGACATTGCATCAAGGCGCTGCTGATCTGTCTCCATATTTTCCAGCATCTCTATGATCGAGACAGCAGCCTTCGCCCCGGAAAGTATCGCTTCGTCGCCGGCCTGTTCAAAAACCCTCCTGCGGAATTCCTGCACCTGCCGGTCTATGGGGAGGTTCCGCAATCCATCATCGTATTCCAGCATTGAAAATCCCACAAGGCTTTGGTGCGCTGCGGGAGCCCTGAAGGCTTTTCTCTGATTTACACACAGGATGTTCCTGATCGGAGCATCTGCATCCGGATTTATTTTTGC
>JAFUYP010000018.1 GCA_017470535.1 Ruminococcus sp.
GAGCGCACTCAATAAAGTTGAATTAGCATGATCGGCATCGTAATCAATATTCTGGACAGCCGTAGTATTCTCAGTAGTAATATCAGAAAACAGTTTTGAAGGATTAGCTTGAATAAAATCCACTAAATCTTCTCTATCGTCAGTATTATCATCTGCTATTAATGGAAAATCATAATAGCTATCAGTTGTTTTCAAAAAAATCTGATCGAAGGTATTAACCCATTTCCAATATAGGGTGACTGATTTAGCATTGCCCCCAGCAGGGACGGTAATATCTATGCCATCAGCACCAATGAAACCTGAATATATTTCATGACCTTTGTTATCAACGGTTTTGTGTTCAAAGAAAAGAATATGCCCGTTTATGTACTTCCTTGCGTTTTTCTGAATCTCTGTACCACTTGTATCCGTAATTTCTGTTATCGACTCCGTAACGTTTGTCTGAGCATTTTCAGAACTAATGAATGTCCGCAAATTGAATTTACAGTTGACTTTTAATGCGTTTTCGTCTTTGGGGACAATTTCAAAATTCAATTGCCCAGAAGCACCAGGACGAAAGCCTGTTGAGTAAGACGTACTATCATTCTCATCAAGTCTCCACCAAATTGCATCATAGTTTCCAGTTCGGTAAGTGTTTGTATTTCCCTGTTTTGTTCCGGAGGAATACTCCCTATCAGCCAAACCAAATAGTCTTACATATTCGTCTGGTGCTGCACCACTTGACTGTATATCAAATGGTAATGTTGCAGTCGATACTGACATTCCTGAAATTTCCACCTGAGTGTTCATGGTGAACCATGAAAGCGAGGAAAAAATTAACAAAATTAACGTTAAAATCCCCATAGCCCCGATCTTGATGAGCGACTTCTTCTGATTTTTCTTTTTCTCAGCGATTTCATCAACTGTCAGACTGCTCGGCGAAGCAGACTGCGGCAGCTCGCCGATAGAGAATTTAGATTTGTTATCATTCATCTGCTTCACCTCTCATTTCTTTATAAAATGGCGTATTTACGCCGTTTCAGCGGTCATCTGTTTTATTTGCATATGCATCGAAGAAAAAATTAACAAAACCAACGTTAATATCGCCATAGCCCCGATTTTTATCAGCGACTTCTTCTGATTCCGCTTTTTTTCAGCTATCTCGTCAACAGTCAGACTGCTCAGCGAAGCAGACTTTGGCAGCTCGCCGATAGGAAATTTGGATTTGTTATCATTCATCTGCTTCACCTCACTTATCTTTATAAAATGGTGTATTTACGCCGTTTCAGCGGTCATCTGTTTTATTTGCATATGCATCGAGGAAAAAATTAACAAAATTAATGTTAAAATCCCCATAGCCCCCATCTTGATGAGCGACTTCTTCTGATTTTTCTTTTTTTCAGCTATCTCGTCAACAATTGGACTGCTCGGCGAAGCAGACTGCGGCAGTTCGCCGATAGGATATTTATTCTTTATATCATTCATCTGCTTCACCTCACTTATCTTTATAAAACGGCGTATTTACGCAGCTTTATTGGTCATCTATTTTGTTATCATATGCATCGTGGCGAAAATGAGCATAGCAAGCAGTAAAACGATCATGGCAGCCGCTTTGATGATGCGTTTTTTCTGTTTGCTCTGATATTGTCATCGGACAAAGATACAGCAGTATCATCAGCAACTGTATCGGTCGGGGCAATGCTTTTGCCGTTAAGGTTCAAGGTATCAGCAGAGCTGCCGTTCATCGTTCTCACCTCACTTTGTCATTTGGGCATAGTTCGCCCATAGATATAGTTACTCTATTCTATTATAGCATATTTATAACAATTTTTCAATAGACACAATAAAGGAAAATATATGAAATTCTTTATATATAATGCCTAACAGAATTTACCATTTTGTGTACAATTAACAAAAATATCAATAAATAAGTATTTATGTCATTTTTATAATATGGAATTTAAAGTAAATTTTAACTTGGCTTTAAAGTTGGTTTAAGGTATATGTATTACAATTGTGACATAAACTCAATAAACATAACAGGAGTGATATTTATGAAAGCAAGGATCATAAGACGAACAATGACAGCTATGACAGCAGCGGCAGTCCTCGCAACATCTGCGGCGTGGAGCGCATTTGCATACGATACCGACGATACTGTCAATGCTTTTACCTTTACAGATTCGGGGATAACCGCATCTACGGACGAGGGCGGCTATAAGATAGACGGCACAGACCTTACTATCAACGCATCGGGCACATATGTCGTGACAGGTGAATGCGTCGAGGGCAGAATTACTGTCAAAAAAGGCACGACAGGCGTTGTGCTTATCCTTGACAGCCTGACGCTCACATCATCGACAACTGCACCTATATCTGTGAACAAGACAGCCGAAGCAACGATTGTCTTAAAAGGAGAAAGCACGATAACTGATGCAGAAGATCCTGCAAATGAGGAGTCGACAGATACCGAGATCGCAGATGCTTTTGAGGGCGCTGCTATCAAAGTGAAATCGGGCGCATCGTTTACCATTACAGGCGACGGTACACTTAACGCAGACGGCAGCAGCTGCAAGAACGGCATCAAGGGCGCAGCGACTTCGACGATCACGATCGGCGCCGACAAGTCGGATAACTTTACACTTAACGCAAATGCCGCAAATACCGGCATTGCAGCAGACGGCGAGCTTATCATAAATGGCGGCAATATAAACGTCATCTCTGCTAACGACGGCATAAAATCCGCCCCCGACGATGACGATACCGAGTCAAAAGGCACACTCACTATCACGGGAGGTACTATAAATGTCACCTCAGGCGATGACGGCATCAAGGGACAGAACGCAGCCACTATCACGGGCGGCACTATCACGGTAGATGCAGCCGATGACGGTATCAAGAGCGACTATACTCTTACTATCGGCACTCATGGCAGCGAGGACGGACCGGTGATAACTGTCAAAAACTCCTGCGAGGGCATTGAGGGCGCAACTGTTGACCTTTACAGCGGCAGCGCAGATATAACCTCATCTGACGACGGCATTAATGCTGCAAACAGCGACCTTACCGACTATGATTTTGAAATAAACATCGCAGGCGGAACATGGTATATAAACGCCGGCGGCGACGGACTTGACTCTAACGGCAATATCAACGTTTCGGGCGGCTATACCGAGGTGTTCGGTTCGTCGCAGGGCGATAACGCCGCACTTGACTACGGCGATAACGGCAATGGTCTTTATGTCACCGGCGGCACTGTCGTAGGTATCGGAATGAGCCAGATGGCGATAGTTCCGACGAGCGGAACATATCTCCAGTTCGGTCCTTCCGGAATGGGCATGGGCGGCGTAATGCCCGGTCAGCAGGGCGGAATGCCCGGACAGCAGGGAGGTATGCCGGGACAGCAGGGTCAGCAGACAACAAGCGGCTCAGTCAGTCTGTCTGCCGGCGATAAGATAGAGATAAAAGATCCCTCCGGAAATACCCTCTACTCCACTTCGGCGGTCAGGAGCGCAGATAGTATAGTCTACGCATCGTCAGACCTTGACAGTGATAAGACCTATACACTTTTTGTAAACGGCACAAGTGTTGCTTCCGCATCAGTCTCCGAGGGCAGCGGCTCGACATCTTCACAGCCCGGGCAGCCGGGAGGTACTCAGCCGGGCGGCGGTGAGAGCGAGCTTCCTATAATACCTGTTACCACAAGAACGCCGGGCGATGCTGATAATAACGGAACAGTCAATATAAATGATGTTCTCCTTATCCAGCAGTATATAGCAGGGTGGAGCGTATCTATCAATACAAGAAATGCTGATGTCAACGGCGATATGCTCATCAATATTAACGATGTCCTTCTTATCCAGCAGTCGATAGCGGGGTGGGGCGTAACATTAAAATAATAATATAACGGCAGGGAAGATCTTCCTGCCGTTTTGCATTTTACTGTACTAAAAACCGTATTATTATAATCACCTTATACAATTATAATAATAAATGATCTGCCATTGTGCAGATATATGTCAAAAATAAAATGCTTTTGTTGACATCTCTGCAATAATGTGGTATAATTTATCGTGTATAAGTGTGTTCGGCAGTGAATAAAAATGCTTATATATTTAATCAAATCCCTGAAATACTCCCAACAGAAGTTTTCCGATTTTTTTACAAAACCTGCAACCATACAACAGGAAGAAGGGTATTATTTATGAACGCTGAAGAAATAGTCAGGACTTACAGTGATATGATATACGGTGTCGCCATGCGCTATGTGCGCAACCGAACAGATGCCGATGAGGTGTATTCTGATGTCTTTTACAGATATTTCAGACGTGAGCGTACCTTTGACAGTGAGGAACACCGCAAAGCCTGGCTCTTGCGGGTCACGGTCAACTGCTCTAAGGATAAGGTCATGAACCGCAGTTATCCAGAGGAGCTGACAGATGATATGTTCGGTTCGGTATCGTTTTCCGGAATGGAGGGTACTACGGTCGAGGATGTCATGAGTGTGCGTGATGCTATCAAGAAGCTGAGCGATGAAAAGCGTGAAGTTATTGAACTGTTTTATTTCAGCGAACTGAGTGTAAATGAGATCTCATCAATGCTGCAGCGGCCTGCTAATACTGTCAAGTCGCAGCTATCAAGAGCAAGGAGCGAATTAAAGGCTCTGTTGAGTTAACTCATGAAAGGGGAACTTTGCTATGGAGGAACAGAGGATCGAGCAAGCGTTACACGCACTTGCAAGAGCAGTGCCCCGTACTCCTGAAAAAACAGTCAGGGATATGGAACGCACAGTAAGAGCGCTTGAACGGGAAAGAAACAGGCGTGCAGGAAAGACCGCTGAGCCGGAGAAAACGGTACAGCGCAACAGGGAGATGCGAAAAACTCCCCCGAAAGCGGCGAGAAAGCTGTAAAACATCTCGAAAATACAGGCAACGGATCTTCGACGGGATCGTGGATTTAGCAAATAAAAAAACAATTTTTTAGGAGGATCATTATGAAAGGTAAATTAACAGTAAACATGATCAGGAACAGAGCAATGAGGATCGCAGCTTCATTAGCTACCTTTGCAATGGTCGGGATGACTAACGCAGGTACTATGATGGCTTCTGCGAAGAAGACGGCAAGCTCCAGCACATCAGATGTGGATCTTGAAAAGGTGACTTCACCTATCATTGGTCTTATCAATAACGTACTTAATGTACTTATCCCGCTCGTAGCGGCAGTCGGCGCAGTATTCTGCATCACGCTCGGCGTTAAATACTCCCGTGCGGAAGAGCCTCAGGAGAGAGAAAAGGCAAAGCAGCACTTAAAGAGCGCTATCATCGGCTTTGTGCTGGTATTCGTTCTTATAGTAGCGCTCAGACTTGGTGAGCCTATCCTCAGAGAATGGATGAACGATGCAGCTCCTCAGTCAAACTGATCCTGTAAGCATAAAGACCGGTCGTAAGACCATAAAAGGGTACTTGATATGAAACGTTTTGCTAAAAGAAAGCTAAAACTTAAAATTACCGCAGTTGCTGCCGCACTCGCTGTGTCGTGTGCGGCTGGCAGCTCGTATTTTGGCGCTTTGCCGGCAGTCAGTGCAAGTGAGACTAAGGAGACCGAAGGCGAAGCAGTCGGCGGCGAGATAATGAAGGACGTCCTTGGTGAAACTACATTCTACCGCTGGACAAGGGTCAAGGAATCGGTCCCTGCCGAGATCAAAACCGGCAAGGAGGTACCTTCGCTGTTTTTCTTTGCCAAGGACGGCGACGGCGGCTCTGACCGTGGTACATACACGGGCGGCATCGTAGCGCCTGGCAGTGTCTATATAGGTGAGAACGCGTCTCCTATCGCAGGCGTATCAAGCGATCATGTACGCAAAGATAATGAATCACCTTTTAGCGGTCTTTCAAAGACTAATAAGTATTCAGCGGACGTGGTAAAGATCGGTGCCAAAGCCAACACTAATGAAGATACATATGCCGATCCTAATGCTGATGTGTTTTATACCGACAGCGACAGAGACTGCCTGTATCTGAGCTATACGGGCGACAGCAGTAAACATACCAATATAAACGGCAAAAGCCCCGAATTCAATATAAGGCTCAAAAGCAGTAATGACCATAAATATTATCTCAGCGGTGACTATATCAAGGAATTCGATCATAAAGCAGTAACACAGGCAACACTTATTGTATATTCCGATCATGTACCTGGGCATAAGTGGACGCTAAAAAACCTGAACAAGAGCGGCAGAGGTGTCGTTTTCCAGGCATTCCACTACGAGGATTCATGGACTCACGCTGACGCTACGCTCAAGCAGTCGTCTGACGGCTACCTCTATTGTCAGGAGGACTCTTATATGACCGATGACCGTTTCTTTAAATGGTATGTAGGCGAGGCTATGAGATTTAACTGCGTCAAGGATGATACGACTATCCGCAATGGTCAGATACTCTCTATCGATGAGTCGAGCTATGCCGATGCAAGCGGTGACGTGCAGAAGAATAACGGCGTTATCATTCCCTCCGGCAAGACGATAACAATAGAAAAGGGCGGCGTGCTCAGTGTCGGTGCAGCGCTTATAAATAATGGTACTATTATAAATAAGGGCGGCACTATACTTATAAAGAACGGCGGCTCTATATCTCCGTTTCTCCAGAGCGGCGGAACAAGAGAGAACGGCTGCGGCGAGATATTGTGCGTAAACGGCGACATCATCATTCAGCAGGGCGGCGCATTATATGCCGGTATGCTCGATGACAAGGGTATGCAGGTGCCTTTCTACCTTGATGACAGCTCAACTCTTATTGATATGGGTCTGCTCGTATATGGCAGTATGCGTCTTGGCAACGCCGCACGAGTTGAGGTATATGAGACCGGCAGAGCCCGTGGCGGATATTTCAATACCGACGGCAAAAAGAGCACCGCCTCTTATATGTCACTTGCGAATTTCGGGTTTACTACTGAAGAAGAGCTGTTTGAACATTTTGCAAAGTTCGGCGAGACAACTATAGGTAAGATACCTATGGATAACGGTGAATACAGGTATTATTCCGAGAAGATCTGTGTTTCCAAAGTCACTGATATGATGTATTTCTTTAATGACAGGTTTTATAATGACGACAATAAAGACGGCACCGGGATCATGAGGTATGTTGATAAATCCGGTTTTGAAGATATGATCATGTTGTTTGGCGGAGTGTATATGGCAGATAATATTAATAATGAGCCGCATATATATGTAAGCCAGAACCATGAAAGCAATTTTGATGACCCTATCGGCACTAAAAAGTTCAAACCGGAGGTGCTTGTAATATGATAAAAGACCTCTTTTCAAAACTTATAGCAAAGATAAATTTCCGCAAGGTCATAACGTTCCTTGCCTGCCTTGCTGTCATTGTCGGAATGGGTGGCTGGGGCATTCGTGAGATAATGATCTATATTGCCCATTTCCGTGAGAAACAGGATTTCAAGATCGACCCCTCGCTCATACTTGAGGGAAGAACATGGCTCATGGGTATCATAAGCCTTGTTATCGTTGGTATAATCTTCCTGTTTTCCAGCAATAATCTTGATCTGATGCTCGGCACAGGCAAGGGTCTGCTTGGCAAAAAAGGCAAGATAGATGTGGTTGAAGGCTCACTTGAAAACAGCCGTTTCCTCACAGATGCCGAAAGAGACAGATATTTTCCGCAGCATAACTATAAAGCACTCGGCAGCTGCAATAAGGACGGTATCCCTGTCCGTGCTGTCGTTGATAAAAAAGGCAGTATGCACGTTAATTTCCTGTCCGGCGCTCACAGCCTGATAATCGGTGCTACCGGTTCAGGTAAGACGACTACGTTCATCAATCCTATGATACAGCTGCTCGGCGCTACCGCCTGCGGCAGCTCGATGATAATGACTGACCCTAAGGGCGAGCTTTTCTCGCTGCATTCCAAATATCTCCAGTCAAGGGGTTATAAAGTATTATTGCTTGACCTGCGTGATACCTATTCGTCGAGCCGCTGGAATCCTCTCGGCGGTATCTGGGATATGTATCAGGAATATATCGACGCCGGTAAAGGCATAATCGCACACCTTGACAGTATGAGCGACTACCCCGATCTTGAACGCCCCGACGGCGAGGGCGAGCCGGGTGAGCTGTGGTGCGAATGGAAGGGCAGGGCATATGCAGATCCCTCCCACTGCCAGGACGACGTCGCAGTAAAAAGACAGCAGATATATGACGAGATGTACGAGGACTTAAATGACCTTGTATCGGTCATCTGTCCTGTTGAAAACGAAAAAGACCCCGTTTGGGAAAAGGGCGCACGTTCTATAATAATGGCGACCTGCCTTGCGATGCTTGAAGACTCGGAGGACCCGAGGCTCGGCATGACCAAGGATAAATTCAATTTCTTTAATATCAATAAAGCGCTTACAAACAGTGAAAACGAGTTCCAGGCGCTTAAAGACTATTTCGACGGCAGGAGCAAGCTCTCGCAGGCGTATACACTTTCAAGACAGGTGCTTACGGCTGCTGATACTACGCTTTCTTCCTATATGTCGATAACATTCGATAAGCTGACGATGTTCAACGACCGAGGTCTTTGCGGTCTTACGAGCGCTACCGACGTTGATGCGGCGGCATTCGCTGATCAGCCTACGGCGCTTTTCATGAAGATACCTGATGAAAAGGATACCCGTCACGGACTTGCGGCGGTGTTCATTCTGTGTATGTATAAGGCGCTTATCAAGGTGGCGTCCGCCAGGGAAGATCTTTCTCTGCCGAGAAACGTCTACTTTATCCTCGATGAGTTCGGTAATATGCCGAAGATCGAGAAATTCGACAAGATGATAACTGTCGGACGTTCAAGAAAGATATGGTTCAATATGGTCGTACAGTCCTACTCCCAGCTTTCAAACGTCTACGGCAACGAGGTAGCGGACATCGTCAAGAGTAACTGCGGTATGAAAATGTTTATCGGTTCAAATGATATAAATACCTGTGAAGAGTTTTCAAAGCTGTGCGGTAATATGACAGTCCGTACTACAAGTACATCAGCAGGCATCGGCTCTAAGGAGGGCGATATAAACCTCTCCGCCCAGACGCAGGTGCGTCCGCTCATCTACCCGAGCGAGCTGCAGATGCTCAATAATAAAGAATCAACAGGTAATGCTATAATCGTTACTTTCGGTAACTATCCGCTCAGGACAAAGTATACGCCGAGCTATCTGTGCCCCTACTATCAGATGGGTCAGATGGATATGGGCGAGCTCAGATCGCATATGTTCAGAGCGGACGAGGTATATTATGACCTTGAAGAAAGAAACGATATAGTTCTTGGAGAAGAAAGGAAGTCGTCCTGATGAGATTTAGTGGACTGCTTGCGCTGCCGCTTTGCGTGTTTATGACGGTCACGGCAGCTGCTTCCGGTACTGCTATTGATATGGATTATGACGGTCTTGTTGATCCTCATACCGGTGAGCCTGCCTATGTGACAGGCACCGATGAGGAGCAGCAGAGCCAGACTGTCACACTTGCAGACGGCGGCGTTTATGATAAGGAAGAGGATACCTACAAGTATTATGCCCGTGGGCAGACTAAGTGTATCTCTTCAAACGTTGCAAGCGGTATGATAACTACTGATGAGGTAAGTATCGAGGTAGATGATGATATGGATGTTTCGCTCTACTGCGACGGCGAGCTCGTTACAGAAGCGGATTTTTCACATATAACCGATACAGGCAGCTACACTGTGTTGACTAATGAAACTGAAACAGATCAGCAGCTGATGACCTTCAGGATAGTTTCCGATGTTACGGGCGATATTGAGCTGTATGACCTTCCTGCCGGCTTTGTTGTCAGGGAGGTATCCATAGACGGTGTCGAACAGGAAATAAACGACAAATCAAAGATAGACTTTTCAAAAGAAGGCAATTACATTATAACATACCGCTGCCGTGCGACGGCGATAGATTATGGTATGGAATTGTATATAGACCATACAGCCCCCGATGTTATTTTAAATGGCGTTGAGGACGGTAAAGCAAGAGGACCTGTCACACTTACAGGTATGACAGATTCTGACAGTGTCACGGTGTTCTATAATGATAACGAGATCAAAATGGATGACGACAATACAGTCAGATCACCGGGAGATTATGAAGTTATAGTGACAGATGATGCAGGCAACGAGCAGGTCGAGCAGTTCAGGATAGAGATGTATCTTAACGCTCAGGGCTTCTGGTTCAGCCTGTTGACAGCAGCTGTCATCATTCTTGGGGCTGCGTATATGTACAGATCAAGAACGAGATTGAGAGTGCGTTGATATGATTGGTGATTGGATCAAAGATGGTATTAGTGCCATAATGAATATAATAAATCCTATCCTGTACTATTTAGAATCAATGCTTTGCATGGTTATAAACTGGCTGGGGGAGTTATTTGAAGTATTCTCAGGGATAAATACCGTCAAGTTCGGCAAGAGCGATGACTACCTTCTAAATATTTTTATAAATAACAGCGCTGTTTATGGTATCTTCCTCGGCATGGCAATGATAGGTATAGTGCTTACCTTTGTTTTTGCGGTGATCTCTGTTGTAAGGAAGTCCTTTGATGCAGACGAGAAGGTAAGGATTACTCATGGTCAGATCCTTCGCAACCTGCTGCGCAGCATTTTATTTATAATAACATTAAACCTGGTAATAACCATTGCCGTGGCATCTTCCTCTACGCTCATGGATTCGGTGATGACCGCATTCAAGGATGCGGAGTATAATGCACAGGGCAGCGGACATATAGAATATACAGACGAACAGTTTGCCGCAATGTCAAGAATACTCAATACTGTCGGCAACTATTCGCTCAACCCCTCTTATAAGAACCGTTATAACATAAATGCTTGCTATAACGAGATAAGGGGCGACCTTCAGTATCTTGATAATACAGGGGTGTTCAATTACTACTACCCCACTACCAATAAAAAGGGCAGTACCGTAAATACATGGCAGTCGGTCATAAGTGAGATAGCTGCCGCAGGTGATTTCAATGAGGAGGTACCTATAGATTCATACGATGAAGGTATCGCAAATGCCCTTTATCATTGTGTGGAGGTGCTTAATAAGGATAATAACTTTGCGGCACTTGAGAGCTTTGACCGTGAAAGGAAGCAGGACGAAGAAAACGTCCACCTTGACAGGGTGCTTTTCCTTATAGGCACAATGGGCAGCGGCAATACGGCTGCTGCAAGAAATGACGCCTACAATAAGAGCCCGTCGTTATATGATAATGTGCGTGCGCCTTATTATTACGGCGATAAGGACATCTATAAGCTTGACCAGGTAAATGAGGACTTTGATATTTCCCTTACAAAGACCAACTATCTTGTAATATACCTTGCAGGCACAGCGCTGATAGCTAATATGGCTATCATAGTAGTATCCTGCGTGGTAAGGATATTCAACCTCATATTCCTCTATCTTATAGCGCCTCCTATATTCAGTACGATGCCTCTTGATGACGGGCAGAAGTTCAAGCAGTGGATAACGGCGTTCATAATACAGGCGTTCTCAATATTTGCAACTGTTATTTCGATGCGCCTGTTTACGATATTCGTACCTATAATAATGGATCCTAAGCTCGAACTGTCAAGCAATATGCTTGTCAACTATGTAGGCAAGCTGATATTCGTGTGTGCAGGCACATATGCAGTACAGAAGGCAAACGGTCTTCTCACCGGTATCCTTGCAGACATGGCAGGACATCAGTCGGTACTTGCAGGCGACCTGTCAAGCGACGTTGCAGGCAGCACTATTGGCAGAATTGGCGCATCGCTCACGAGCAGACTGGAAAATACACCTGTTGATGCAGCAATGGGCGCAGGCGGTCTTGCACTGCAAGGCGCTTGGTGGGGCGTCGGCAAGGTCGGTCAGGGCGCAGGCAGATTAACAGGCGGCTCCGGCGGCAGTGGTGGCGGCGACGGCGGCGGTGACGGCGGCTCAGGCGGCAATCTGCCGGGCAAGTCTAATCTTGGCGGCGGAACGGGCGGATCTCCCGGTGATAGCTTTAATGACCTGCCGGGTGCTATGAATATTCCTCTGGACGACGACGGACAGGGTGAATACATTGATAACGGTCCACTTCCCGGTCAGCTGGGCGGACTTGCCGGACAGGATGAAGGCGGCAGTCTTCCCGGTCGGGCAGGACAGGGCGTTGAACCTGTTATTGGCCAAAACGCCCAGGAGAACGCACAGCTTGATTCTGAGATCGAGCAGTACAGCAATATACTTGGTGACTACGGCGACCTCGGCAACTTCGGTGACGACGGGAACGACGTTACTGACAGCTCCGATCAGTCACACATATCAGGCGCAGCAAGAACAGGCGGCGCAGGTAAAGCAGGTGCCGGTTTTGTATCACCTGTCATTCCGACTGGCGACCCGAATGGTGATCTGCCTGAGGGACAGAGCGTTCCCGGAGTTCCTGTTGATACATCAGGCACAGCTGATTCAAGCGGTGTGGAAGTGCCCTCCGGAAGTGATCCTCAGTGGTATCGTATGCGAAACGCAACACCGTGGGCAGCTACAAATGCTTCTGCAGAGGATCAGAAAGTACCTGCCGGATTTGCCGGTGCTGACGGCAGCTTGCCGGGCGATGGCTCGGCGGCAGACGGAACGGTTGACACCAGTGGCACAGCTGATTCTGGCAGCGTAAGTATGCCGACAGGCGCTCAGCCGCAGTATCTGCGTATTCGAAATGCTATTCCCGGCAGAGGTGTTCATGGCGGTTCGGCTGTACCGAGCAAGACACCTCCTCCGCAGAGGAGAGGGAACGGCAATGGCAATAGATTACCTCCCAAGAGCACGACAGGCAGAAGCGCAGGCATCAGAGGGCTTTCAAATCTCTCCGATCAGGAGATAATGAACGCTATCAATTCAGACCCGACTGTTGCAGATGCTATGAGAAGGGCAGGCGTTATGCCGAGTGCCGGACAAGTCAGAGATAACTTTACAAGGCTTTACGACCAGACATATGATGACCTTGACAGAGATGCCCGTGATGCACTGGGTTCATCTAGGCCAAGAGGTAAAGGCGCGGCTTCGGGCACTTCAACTTCGACAACACAGCAGCCCTCCGGCTCACGGGTAGTTAGGGGTGCAGCTCTGCCAGGACGTGAGCAGATGCCGTCCTCACCACAGTCAGGCGGTTCGGGAGAAGGATCTTCAAATGACGGAGGTTCGGTCAGTACAGTGACAAATAATGCTCCTGCTTCATCTTCATCGGGTACAGCAAATGTACCGCCTGTAATGGAAGATATTAATATACCAACGTTCGATGACCCGTCTGTTATGCAGACAGCATCTATAAATGATGTGCCGACAGACGACCAGAGCGACATCTCTTACAGAGATATATTAGGGTCGGACAGAAACGACTATAAAAACTAATTTCAGCTTTTGAAAGGAACACACGCAATGAGACTCATACCCGGAAAGACCAAAGTCAGAATTGAATTATTCCGTGGGGTATACATCGGTGATCTGATCGTCGGTGCTATCACCCTGGGTCTTGTTGCGCTCGTCCTCCTTTCCACGATACCCGGGAGGGTATATATATCCGTTGCTATCGGGGCGATCGGTGCGCTGTTCATAATGCGCATCGACTCGCAGCCGAATTACAGGACTTTTCTGAGTCTTCTCAAATATCTCTCATACCCCAAAAAGTACTGGCGTGTGTTCACCGATGACGTTATGAGGTCAAAGGCTGAGGAATCTCACCCGGGCGAAAAGTGGAGCGAGATGTTCGCTGAGAAGTTTGATACTGACGATGATATGACGCTTCGTGAGAGCATTGAGCGTATCATGGAGGAAAAGGCAAAGAAAAAAGAAGAGGATAAGATCCTTAACAGCAAGACTGCAAATGATGAGCAAAAGAATGCAGTCTGGCGTGAAAGGGAGCAAAAGCAGTCAAGAAAAGCAAAGGATAAAAAAGACCGTTCAGACTCTGTAAAGGGCAAGGACGTAGAGGACATAGTTCCTTTTACCGGTATATCAGGCGGTTTTATAGAGTATAACGGAAAATACTACGCAACGATAATAGAGATCGACCCGGTAGAGTTCCGGTTTTTCAGCAGATACAAAAGAAATGCGTCTATCGAGACACATATGGGCAAGATAATCCGCTCGCTCAGAAGCGGATATGCTGCCAATATAATAAAGATAGACAGACCGATAGTATATAATACCTACCTTGACAAGGAGTATGACAAGCTCGATGAGCTGAAGGCTTCATATGAGCAGGGACTTCTTACAGAGGAAGAACTGCAAAGCAGGGTGGAGATACAGTATGAGCGTATCAATGCTATCCGTGAGATATGCTTTGATAAAAAGATAGTGCAGCCTTTTTACTATCTTGCTCTTTTCAACATTGATAAAAGACAGCTTCTTATAGATACAGATTCTGCGCTCAGCTCTCTTGAACAGGGTGAGCTGACTGTCCGCAGACTTGTTTCCGATAAGGAGCTTGCGGTGTTTCTTAAATATACCAACTACCTCGACTTTGATGAGTGGGATATTGATAAGATAGATCCGCAGGATTATGTATCGTGGGCTATGCCCGAGAGCATATCCTTCAACTCAAAAACAGTAAGGCTCAATAAGATAGTGACCCACCAGATGCGTGTAGTGGGCTACCCGTCAGATGTAGGGGATTCCTGGCTTGCAGGTGTTATGTCGATACCCGGCACAAAGGTCGTGGTCAAGATAACGCCTATGGAGCGTACAAAGGCTATCCACGCTATCGACCGTTCTCTCCAGGAGCTGAGAGGTCAGTACCGTACCACCGGCGTGGATTCAAAGAAGATAGAGCTTGAAAGCCATATCCAGACGCTCGGCAGACTGCTCGTCACATTGCAGCAGGATAATGAGTCGCTGCTCACAGTCAATATATATATCTCGATGTATGATTCATTAAGGACTACTGAGGTGGGCAACAGCGACGCTGTTGAAAACACGAGCCTGCCTACTATCGCAGATATGAAAAAGACTGTCCGCCGCAGCTGGCAGGAGACAGGTATGCGCCTCAATGCAATGGATTTTGCACAGACAGAAGCGTTTATAGCCTCACAGGTATCGGCGTATGACCCGTTTTTGAGCGACGGGCGTGGTATGCCTGCAAATACGATAGCTGCGATGTTCCCGTGGATATATGCAAGAGTATCCGACGAGGGCGGTATATGGCTCGGCAACAATGAAGGTGTGCCGGTATTTATAAACTTCTTCCGCCGTGATTCAGAGCGTGTAAACTCCAATATGGTCATCATCGGTAAATCCGGTTCTGGTAAATCGTACGGCACTAAGTCTATACTTGCCAATATGGCATCAGAGGACGCAAAGATATTTATTCTTGACCCTGAGAACGAGTATACCGAGCTTTCAAAAAATCTGCACGGCAAGATAATTGACGTCGGTAACGCAAAATACGGCAGACTTAACCCGTTCCATATCATCACTTCGCTCGAGGACGATGATACAGGAGAGGTCACAGGAAGCTCCTATGCGTCGCACCTGCAATTTCTGGAAGAGTTTTTCCGCCAGATACTGCCTGATGTAGATAAGGAGGCATTGGAGTATCTCAATCAGCTCGTGGAAAGACTGTATATCAATTTTGGCATAACAGCTGAAACAGACCTTTCACAGCTGACCCCGTTCGATTATCCGGTGTTTGATGATCTTTATGATATTGTACTGGAGGAATTCCAGCGTACAAATAACGAGTATCTTAGAAATATGCTGCAAACGCTGATGAACTATGTTTCCAAGTTCGCAGCAGGCGGAAGGAATTCCAATATATGGAACGGTCCGTCTACTATCACGACAGATGAGAATTTCTCGGTATTCAATTTCCAGTCGCTGCTTGCAAACCGCAATTCTACTATTGCAAATGCACAGATGCTGCTGGTACTCAAATATATCGACAACGAGATAATCAAGAATCGTGAGTATAACAGAAAATACGGTCTTAACCGTAAGATAGTCGTAGTCATCGACGAGGCTCATGTCTTTATAGATACGAAATTCCCGATAGCGCTCGACTTTATGTATCAGCTGGCTAAGCGTATCAGAAAATATAACGGTATGCAGATAGTCATTACACAGAATATCAAGGACTTTGTCGGCAGCGAGGAGATAGCAAGAAAATCCACTGCTATCATCAATGCCTGCCAGTATAGCTTTATCTTCGGTCTTGCGCCTAACGATATGGAAGACCTTTGCAGACTGTATGAAAAAGCCGGCGGCATCAACGAAATGGAGCAGGAGCAGATACTTACTGCGCCCCGTGGAACTGCATTCACAGTAATGGGTCCGCAGAGCAGATCCACTTTCAGGATCTCTGTTCCGTCGTCAATGGTCGAGATGTTCGAGCAGCCTGTCTATGAAAGCAAGTATTTCGTAGGGCAGGAGGGGTATAAAAACTGGGAGGACTTTGTGGCTGACAGCCGTGAGATCCATCAGATCAACGCAGAGGCACTTTCAAGAAACAACCAGTATGTAGATGTAAGAGGTACTGTTCCCGAAGGCGCATCTATCAGCTTCTCGGAGATAAGTGCTCAAGAGGCTGACGAGATAGCAAACAGCAGGCGTGAAGAACAGCAGCCGAAGGTCACATTCAGTGAGGTCGATATGCAACCGGAGAGCGGTATGCAGGGTATTACTGATGAGAGCATACCTGTGCCCCCTGTACAGCAGGCAGTTCCTGTTGTGCCTGTTGCGCCTGTTGAGCCGGCACAGCCGGTGCAGCCTGTTGATATGCAGGCACTCATAGCAGCAGTCCGTGAAGAAGTGATGCGTGAGTTTGCAGACAGATTGCAGCCGGCAGAGCCGCAGCCTCAGCATCAGTCTGCACCTGAGTACGAAGAAGAGTATGAGCAGGTGCCTGAGTACGAAGACGAGTACGACGATGAACAGGAAGAAGACGATGAGGATTACCGCTCGGCACTCTTTGACGACATCGAAGACGATGAAGACGACGAGGACTACTACGACGAGGACGATGAAGACATCGAGGAAGAATATGCGTCAGATGACGACGACGATGAAGAAGCAGACCTCGGCGACGTTCTTGAAGATGACCTGGATGATGACGATGACGACGAAGGCTATGAGCCTAAGTTCGACATAATGGCATTGCTCGACGAGCAGCTTGAAAGCTACAACGATATGGATCTTGTTGACAGAATGAAGGAGATAGACGTCAACACTATGGAAATATCGCTTGATGACCTTGCAGCATATGTCAAGAACAACAGACGAAAGAGAAGGGCATAAACATGGATATAAAACTTGTAGACAGAGGTGACACAGGAGAACTGCTGCTCAGCGGCAGGCTCGATGCTACAAATTTCAAAGAGGTCGAGGTGCTGTTTATGCAGATGGCTGACCGCTTTGTGAACCTGACACTTGATATGAAGGATCTTAAATTTGTGTCAAGCGCAGGTCTGCGCTCACTGCTCAAGCTCTATATGAAGATACACGCCAGGGGCGGAGAGCTGCGTGCTGTGAATGCAGCACCACACATCATAGAAGTATTTGAAATGACAGGATTTGCGGAGATGTTAAATATCAGATGATAAACATGAGAGCTTTCGTAAAAACAGCAGCAAGAAGAATATTTGCCATGGCACTTGCAATGTCAATGATGCCGGGCGTGCTGCTCACAGAAGATGTACTGGCTGCCGCACAGTCTGCACAGTCCGAAGCGGCTCAGCAAAAGACTGCCGTTACCCAAAATGGTGAGACGCTCGGTACACAGGCTGAGTCGGCAGTGAATTGGGTCGAGACCGGTGTTGACGGCAGCGAGGATCCTACACTTGATCCTCTGCCGCCTGAGCTGTTTGCGCCCCAGAGCGGCGATAATATCTCACAAGTTGATGATAAACTCTATACACTGACCGTTGCAACAGGTGTGAAGGCGGGCAGCAGTGTGGAGTACTTTGCTGTGCGCTATAAGGATGACGACGGTGTAGCCCAGACTAAGTATATCTTCCCGAAGACTCATTCATATCAGGCAACGTTTGATTATTATGATAAATTTCTCAATAACAGCGGTTCGGCTGCCAGGCATTTCACCGATACTGCTTCGGGCAATAGTATAAACTTCAACAGCCGGGAAATGGAGAGCATAAACGAAAAAAAGGATACTATACTGACAGACTTCGGTTATTCAAGGAATAAAGAAAACAGCGCCACTGCACTAAAATCGTGGAGCGTAGATGAGTTTTTCTTCAGAGCTGAAAACGGTCTGTCGGAAGTCACAGGTATCGAGGCGTTTATCTCAAAGGGCTCATGGACTATACAGGGCGTCACTGTCAGCCAGGTGACTGAGATAGGCGGCAGATGTGAGTACGGATTCTATTCGGGACAGTATTTCCTGGCACTCGGCAAGAAGAGGATCTCTGAGCTTAAAGGCAAGCAGAGCGGAGCCGCAACTATAAATGCGAAGAATGATACACTTGTAAATGTCGGCGGTAAGGGCTCGGCATTCTTCTCGTTGTCTAAACCTAATGAAAAGAAGGCTGTTTCGAGCAGCTCGCAGAGCCACCTGTATTCTTTCAGATTTGATTTTGCGGATAAGGAAGGCGCAGGTATCGAATCGCTGCTCAAAAAAACTATCAAGAAAAATGATGACCCTATCGGCGAAGGCGTTGATGAATCACTTGCAGTCGAGATAGAATATATAGATGTGAACGGCTGGACAAGAAGTATCACTATGCCTGTGCTTCTGTCAGTGTTGGGGCAGTATAAGCTGGCAAATGACTCTGTAAGAACTGTCGGCATTGCCCAGAGCGGAGATACCATCGCATTTACAGGCTGCCTGCCGGAGTTTTCAAGCCTTGCCTCGGCAAGACTGTATGTCGGCAAGACTGCACTTGACAAGCTGAAAAAGACCGCAGGTCTTGAATATACCAAAGCTATAAGCAAGCGTATCTCAAATAACCCGACGCAGTATTCGGATGATGACATATCGCTCTCGGGGTTCTCTGTATATGAGGGTACCTGCCGTATGTCAAATACCGGCGACGGAACGGATATTGTTACAGGAGAGTACCTTAAAAGCTATTCGTATGGCTATACCTTCTCGAGTGCAGATCCGCTGTCGTACTTTACTACAACAAAGGCGGACGGATATAAGATAAATGTAAATACCTCCGATAAACTGGAGATAAAGAAATTCAAAACAGGCGATAAGATCATCGGTGCAAGCGGTGTGTCAGGTGATTTCCTGATAGCTCTGAGAACTGATGACAAGAAAAATGCAGGCACTGACGGCAGGATAAGCGTAAGACTAAAATATCAGGACACGCAGGGTAAGAACAAGCAGTCAAAAATGTTAGATACCAAGGCGATGTCAGGGGACTTTTACGGCGGCTGGAGCAATACAAAAGGCACAGTCAACGATTTCGGCTATACATATGGCGTATCGCCCGGTAATACACTTGAAATACCGGTAACACTTGATGATGTGCTTACTATAACGAGCCTGGATATTACTCTTGAGAGAGGCGCTGATGAATGGTCGTGCGGCGGCGTGGCTGTCTATACGCTTGATAAGATAGGTAAAAAGCGTATCTATGCGCAGGATATTTCCGCAAACGGCGATAGCTCTGAGTACCGCATCGTAAGAACGCTCGACAAGACTCTGCTTCCGCCATTCCCGCTGGCGGTAGACAGATTGATACAGGGCGGCGATGATTATGACTTCCCGGTAGGCAAGGGCGTAGTCGTTGACAATAATGAGATAGATTATAACTCTATGCGTTATGCTATGACATATCAGCAGACAAAGCTAAACCTCGGGTTCATTAAGAAAAAGAAGATCTACGACATTGCAGTCAGGGTCGCTGATGATGCCCGTACTGCGAATGATAACGGTGACTCAGGCTCTGTAAATAAATTCTACTTCCAGCTTGTGTTCAAAAACGGCAGCAGTGCATTCGTGCTTGCGAACCAGCAGCTGTCGGCAGACGGCTTCCGTTCAGGCGTTACGGAGAATTTCTCTATCGCCGTCAACCGTGATTACAGCGATGTAGTGGCTGTAAGAGTTATTCCCGAGGACGTTTCCGAGGACAGCGAGATCTTCGATAAGCTCAATATCGACAATATCACGATCACGGAAAATGCAGCAGGCGGCACATCTGTGCAGTATGTTGTAGACCCGGTCGGCTGGATAGATATTGACTACTATGATTCTGCTGAGGACAAATCGGTAAAGGGAAGAAGCGGCAGAACGATGCTTGAGCTTTCCAAGAGATATAATGTTTCGTATAAGAAGAACGTAGTAAACCTCGAGTGCGAGATAACAGCTCAGCCGTGGGATAGTACCTATGAGGATCTTCAGGCGAGCGTTTCCTGTGAGGTCGAGTATATTGATACTAACGATCAGCCGCAGACAATATCGTTTGATCTTATAAAGCGTCTGTATGAGTATATGAACCATACTCCGATAAGCTATGAGATACCAAAGGATTCGGAGTATGCAGAACTATATATGAATATGAATACAGTGTCCGACCCGAGGTATATGCTAAGACCGAACACGACCGACAGATTCCTTATGCCGGCACTGCCGGATCTTAAAACTATCAAGAGAATGACGCTCACGGCGACCAGCAGAACTACAAAGCCGGGCAAGTGGGTCATAGGCGGCGTTTCTATATCCCGTGTCCTCAGTGACAACGGCACACTTTCGCTTACCTCTGACGGTGAGTATGAGCGTGATATGGAGCTTGAGGATTTCGTGTCGAATGAAAGCTCTGAATATAAGAACGAGCTGTACCTCCCGGCAGGGATACCTGAGTCTATCACGATAGATTTCCCGGATAATAAGGTCACATGGAGCGAGGACAGATCATGGACCACGGCGGTCTCCAGAATGCCCGACTCTACTAATGATTCGCTCAATATCTATGTTTTCCCGAAAGCAGGCATAGATGATATTGAAGGAACGAGCGTAAAGGTCACTGCACAGTATGATATTGCGTATTCAAAGGTGCTTCAGGTCAAGAAGAGCAATATGAAGATATACGGCAGCGGTACAGCCGACTCAATGTATTATCTTATCGGAATGAGTGCGAGCGGTATCCAGAACCTCTCTGCGATAGGCATACAATGCAGAAAATCATCTATCGTATTTGACTATGCACTTGTAGAGCACGTCAGAGACGGTGTTGTCATGAATACATATTACTTTAATCTTGGCAATTCGTCAGCGGTGCTGGGACTGAGTGCCAAGCCTGACAGCTCAACGCCTGTATATCAGCCCAATCATCAGAAGCTGATGCTATCGTTTGGCGAAAGCACAAAGGAAATGACTCTCTTTACAAAGGATAATGATAATAATATCGCAGTAGCTATCAAGTACCGCTCGGCACTTGACAAGAGCAAGAATGAGTATTATTCGCCTTATGTATATCTTACAGATGCAGGCATCAATAAGGTGTCACCCGGCTTGTTTGCGGAGATACCGTTTGATATACCGTATGTGCGTGAGATAACGGGGTACAAGATAATATCCTTCGGTAATATAAAATCAAGCGTCGATATGGCGGCGGTGGAGAATTATGACTATTCGGAAAAGAACACCGACGAGGACGGAAACGCCGTTTATGAAGGTCTGACGCTCAAAAAGGCATACAGTATAAACAAGTCGGTCGATGTCATCAATATAGTTCAGGAATCCGGCGTTACCAAGAAGGGTACGACCGGCGCCGGCTCGGTAACACCTGTTACTATGATATTCAAGACTGCAAAGGCGGTCGAGGATAACGATACCGGGGAAGATCTTATCCCGATAATTGATGATAACAAGATAGAAGCGACTATCACCTACCGTAACGATTCAAACGGCAAGGAGACCAAGGAGATAAAGGATCTCAGAAAGTATATCCAGAATGAGGACAGCAAGCAGTTTATCCCCGGAAAGCCGGTAACTACCAAGTTCTTCCTCCATGACTTTGAGAAGATCGAATCTATAACACTTAACCCGAAGAATGCTGATGGCAACGCTGTATGGGCTCTTGAAAGCATCGACGGCAATATAGCGAGCCGTATGATAAATTCTGAGATAAACCAGAGCAGTAAGGGTACGACAATATCCTTGAAGGACGTGAAGCTCACCACAACGGTGCAGGCTGACGGTGAGTATCTGGGCGGTGTAACCGACCATGAAATGGGTATAACTCTTACAGGCGGAAAGAGCGCTATATTCGTGCCGACCGTCAAGGGCGATGAAAGTGGATTTGATGTCAAGGCAACATGGAAGGTCAACGATACGGAATCTGATGTCACTACCAAGACGCTGACCTACGCTGCAGACGGCAGAGTAAGGTTTGAAGCGCCGGTAAATAACAGCGCAGTGCCTGATGTTTATGTGGTGACTTTCTCGGCGAAGGATAATCCGTATATTCGGGACGTAATAACGATAACTGTACCTGTTAAGGAGCAGGCTGCCCGGTCGGGCGGTCAGACTGCCGGTGCAGCTGACGGCAGCTCCACTTCAGACAGTACAAAAACAATTGATGCTCCCGCCGCAGACAGCAAGTCAGCAGCAGACAGCAAGACTGATGACAGTAAAGCATCGGACGAAAGTGAGGCTGCGGCTGACAGCACAGACAGTACCGACAGCAGCGACTCAAATATCATAGATGAGCCTGCCTCAGTAAATGCCGGCGAAGAATCAGAATAAAATTTATATCAGGGAATTAGAATATGTACGATTTCTTGCTTTTTGTAAAAAAACACAGGGTAATATCGGGCGTGATACTCGGGCTTGTATGTGTGGGTCTTGTCATATGCTTGTATTTGCTTTCAAAAAGTCCTCAAAAGCTCGCAAGCGAAAGTGGAGAGGAAACTGATGAGGCGACGATAAGCAGCTATTTTGAGAATACCGATTATCCTGTCACAGTGGAAAGCACAGACCGGGCACTCGATATATCGCTTGACGGCTCGGCAAGCGCTGACCTTAAATGGGAGTATACAGTCAATGATGACAGTATCACCTATATTGAAGAAAACAGCGGCGAGAGCGAGGGAAAGCTCGATATTACGGTAAAGCCCAGGTCTATCGGCTATGCAAAATATACCTTCAAACGCTCGGGAGATGCATATGATGCGGCGATAATATATGTCAATACCGTAGTATGGGAGAATAATGACGGCACTCTTAATATAAGACTTTCTGATATTTCTCAGGGCAGGATCTCCGGTATGGTAGGGGCATCTGATACAGAGTATCCGTATATAGTCAGCGGCAACACGGTGATCTTGCAAAACCACGGTGACTGGGAGCTGACCGCTGATGTCCCGGAGGGTATCCCCGAGAGCGTTTACAGTATCATCAAGTTTACAGACGATGAGGGCAGAACAGGTTTCTCGGTGAGTATGGATGTGTCTGAGGCGGCGACCAACGATATTGTTGATGAAAGGGTGTATTCGAGCAGGCTGCTTTTAAAGAGCAAGAAGCTCGGTATGGAGCAGCGTTTCACACTTGAAGTCGATGAGGATATGGAATGGATGCTCATACCCGTGGAGGCTTCCGATGAAGATTAGTAGTGAAAGGCTCAGGCGCAAAGAGATAAAGAAGATCCTTCTTGGTAAGCTCGTCCCGACAGGTGACGGGCGGCTTACCGCAGGAGGTGTAACATGGGTGACGCCGTGGGGCTTTTCCGACGGGTCTATCAGTGTTATTGCATTTGGTATAGGACGAAAAAGAATAAGATATAAGTCAGTTCTTAAAAACAATAAACAGGTATTGTTTCAGGCGGGCAAGGCAGTGAAGAATATAGGCAACAGCCTGTATATCCAGACCTCGCCTGATGCTGTTGCCTGCTACATCAGGGGCGGAGTGTTCCGTCCGACGGTGCTGCTTTTAGAGGAGCAGAAAAATAAAGACAAGGGACAGAATGAATTCGTGCTTTCGGTTTACAGCGGAAGGGCGCTTTTTGCGTTTTTAGCGAGAAACCGAGCGTTAAAGAGCTTTGAAAAGTGTATGGAGGGCAAGCTGGTACGCAAAAATGCCCCGGATCAAGAGTGAGAGGAGTGAGTATAATGGAGAGGAAGAAAAAGACCAGACATGGTAAGCTGATCGCACAGGTCGGGCTGATAACCTCTGCGATATTTATACTCACTATCAATTTTGTGGCGTATACCATGTATAAAAGCTCGGTAGACGGTTTTCTTGGCGGTCAGCAGACGTCGATCGAAGACAGACTCAATAATATAGAATTCAGAATATCGTTCCATACAAATCTTGAACAGATGGTGGATTTCTGGATGAATAATCCCAGTATCTCCAGTCAGTCAACAGAGCCTATCAGACCGGAGGAGTTTGTAGCAGATGTCTGCTATGGTTCTCCCGATCCTTATGAAACGAACTGGCAGAATAATTCATCAGATTATGTGAAGAGCTATCTTTCAAAGATCGGTTACAGTTCTGTCAAGAGCGAGCTTGATATGGTTTCCCAGGATTATGATTATGACAGCGTTATGCTGTTAAGAAATATAGACGATAAGACAGGCTATGTGATCTCTGAATACAAAAAGAATCTCGAGCCTATGCAGCTTGGTGATATATTAGAATATGACCTTGAAGATCACCCGGCTCTTAAAGAGGTGATCAACTCAGCTCCGGGGACATCACAGGTCCATTTTGAAAGAGTAGAGAATTTTACAGCAAGCGGTACGCAGTATATCGGATACAAGCCGTATTATTATGAAGACAAGCTGGTAGCGATCATCGCTATAAGCTACAACTGGAGCGCTTTTGAAAGAGAGATACGCTCAAGCATTTTCATAAGAATGGTGATAGGCGTATGTGCGCTTTTACTTGAAAGTCTTATAATATCGCTGCTGCTTTACAGAAAGGCGATAGTACCTGTAACAAAGATACAGCACAGTGTAAGAGGGTATATCGAAACCATGGACAGCGCTCAGGTGATAGAGGATATGAGCAAGGTCAAGCAGAAAAATGAATTCGGTGAGCTTAGCGAGGATATTTCCCGAATGGTGAATGAGATAGACAGGTATACCTCAGACAATATCAAGCTCGCAAAGGAGCAGGAGCGTGTTCTGGCAGAGCTGGAGCTTGCGGCTAAGCTGCAAAACGACTCGCTGCCAAAGGATTTCCCGGAGAACGACAAGTTCAGCCTGTTCGCATCTATGACACCTGCCAAGGAAGTCGGCGGAGATTTCTATGATTTCTTCTTTATTGACAATGACCATATAGGTCTTGTTATGGCAGACGTATCCGACAAGGGCGTGCCGGCGGCAATGTTTATGATGATGTCAAAGAGCCTTATCTTCAACTTTGCAATGCGTGGGTACTCGCCTAAGAAAGTGTTTGAAAACGTCAACGAACAGCTGCTTTTGCATAATGATGAGGGTATGTTCGTGACAGTATGGTTCGGGATACTTGAGCTTTCAAGCGGTAAGATAGTTGCCGCAAACGCCGGTCATGAATACCCTGTTATAAAGAAGGCTGACGGAAGATTTGAGATGTTCAAGGAAAAGCACGGATTTATGCTTGGCTGTATGCCGGGAGTAAAATACACCGAATATGAGTTTACCCTTGACAAGGGCGGAGCGCTCTTTGTGTATACCGACGGCGTTACCGAGGCGACCGCAAATGACGAGGAGATATTTGATAACGCCAGACTTATTTCGGCTCTGAATACAGAGCCTGACGCAGAGCCTGAGCAGATACTCAAAAATGTAAGTGCTGCGGTCGATGATTTTATAGGCGATGTACCGCAGTTTGACGACCTGACGATGATGGCTGTCAAGATGAAAGATGATGAGAGGAAAGTCTGATGAAGCTACTGTTTATCCGCCACGGCGAACCGGATTATGAAAAAGATTGCCTGACTGAAAACGGCAGGGTGCAGGCACAGCTGCTTGCACGCAGACTTGAAAGTGAAGAGAAAATAAAGGCAGTTTATATCTCCCCGATGGGAAGAGCGGCGGAAACGGCGCAGGCTTATTTAAAGGGTAAAAATATACCCTCAAAAATATGTGACTGGATGCACGAATTTGACGCTAAGGTGTCCGACCCCGACTGGGCTGAACCTGTCCCTGTCTGGGACTTATATCCAAAAAACTGGACAGAAAATGAAAACTGCTTTGACCGCAAAGCCTTTGCCGATGATGACCCTATAAAGCAAAGCGAAGTGCCGTCAAGATTTGAAGCTGTAAGAAAGGGTCTTGACGAGGTGCTTGCAGCCAACGGGCTTATAAGAGAAGGGGAAGTGTACATAAAAACGGACGATGCTGATACCACTCTTGCTTTTTTCTGCCACTTCGGAACGACCTGCGTGATGATAGCGCATCTGCTCAACATCTCGCCGATAATAGCTTTGCAGGGGTTCTCTGCCGAGCCTACGGCGATAGCGACACTTTGTACCGACGACCGTTTCGGTGACAGAGTGAATTTCCGTATCCACGGT
Organism: Ruminococcus sp.; assembly: GCA_017470535.1. GTDB lineage: Bacteria > Bacillota > Clostridia > Oscillospirales > Ruminococcaceae > NK3A76. Next base: position 26,445 of record JAFUYP010000018.1, read on the forward strand.
TTTGGTGACATACATCACCTCGGAAAAATAACCGGCAGCGGTGTAAACTACAAATGACCTGAAAGCCCCGTTTATCGGGGCTTTTGTATTGATAAAGCGTTTGCGGACATAAAAAATCGACTGAGAAGCAAGCGTGACAGTCAGGCTGACATAAGATGCTGATGACATATATCACGGGCAAAAACTCAATTCCCCGACTTTTTCACGCAAAAGGCTTGCAAAAAATATATAATTATGGTATAATTAGTTGTTAAGGCAACATCGCATAACCATTGCACGTCAGATGCGCAGTCAGATTTTTTGTCGGATCGCCTGATTTTTCCGCAGGCTTGCCGGCGCAAGTCAAGGGGAAATTGTGTGATATGACAGATGATCTGCAAGCAGATGGTGTGCAAAGGCTGGAGCGGTGGCTGTGCGATGCTGCCTTAGTGATAATGGATAAGTGCGTTTGGAGGGCAAAAATGGTAATTCTTGGTATAGACCCCGGGTATGCGATAGTGGGGTATGCTGTTCTTGAACATAACAGCGGAAAGTTCCGCCCGATAGACATAGGGGCTGTCACTACCAAGGCAGGTGTGCCGTTTACCGAGAGGCTCAATTCCATTTACGAGGACATTGTCGCACTTATCGACAACTACCGCCCCGAGCAAATGGCGATAGAGGAGTTGTTTGCAAATACCAACGTCAAGACTGTAATAGATGTAGGGCAGGCAAGGGGCGTTATACTGCTTGCGGCAAAGCGTGCAGGCATACCGGTGTTTGAGTATACACCATTGCAGGTCAAAAGCTCTCTTACCGGCTACGGCAGGGCAGAGAAGAAGCAGGTACAGGAAATGACCAAAAACATTCTGCATTTATCGAAGATAATAAAGCCCGATGATGCGGCTGATGCGGCGGCGCTCGCTATCACGCACGGGTATAGTATAACTTCAAGAAAGCTGGGCGCTGACGGCTTTGACGGGGCGATATAGTATGATAAAGAAGCTTACCTGCATAGCACTGATATGCTTTAGCATCATGGTGTTTGTTATGCTTACGGTGTTTGACTATATGAGCAAAAACATCATAGGCGGAAAAGACATATACAGCCTGCTTATGAGTATAAAAAAGACAGCTGTTTCGGCAGCAGGGATATTTGTGATGATCGTTTGTATCAGCAGTATACTGGTGCTTAAACTGTCTAAGAAAAAGAAAAACAACTACGAGGAGAATTACGACGATGATATATTCCGTCAGAGGTAAGGTCATATTTACCGACAGCGTGAGAGCTGTTATAGAGTGCGGCGGTGTAGGGTACGAATGCAGGACGACGCTCAATACCTTACAGGCGATAGCCGGCAAGAGCGAGGCGATGCTTTTGACACATCTTAGTGTCAGAGAGGACGCAGTTGAGCTTTTCGGTTTTGCAACAAAGGAAGAGATTGAATCGTTCAGGATGCTTGTGAGCGTTTCGGGCGTAGGTCCGAAGGCGGCTATCTCGATACTTTCGTCTATGACACCGAGCGCATTTGCGCTTGCTGTTGCAACGGGCGACACAAAGGCGTTTACCAATGTTAAGGGCATCGGCGCCAAGACCGCTCAGAGAATTTCCTTAGAGCTTAAAGACAAGATAGCAAAAGACACTGTTTCGGTAAGGGGCGGCAGTGCGGCGCTTACAGTTTCACCGATAGCAGGCAACAATGCGTCAGAAGCTATATGTGCGCTTGAAGTGCTCGGCTATTCGCAGGGCGAAGCTGCAGCTGCGATAGGAAAGCTCGACCCTGCGCTTTCTGTTGAGGATATGATAAAGCAGTCGCTTAAGATCCTTTCAGGTATGAGATGATGAGTATAGAGTTTAAAAGGCTTTCCCCCGACAGGGCAGATGAATTCATAGCTCTTCGCATAGCGCAGCTGCGTGAAGAGGGAGCAAGGGAGGATATTGACCTTGCTCCTGCACTTAAAAGCTACTATGAGCGGCATATGAAAGATGATACTTTCATAGCGTGGACGGCGCTTGACGGTGGCAGCATAGTCGCCACGGGCGGAATATCTATTGTGGAAAAGCCGCCGTACTTTTCCTGCCCTACGGGAAGGATAGCGCTTTTGTCAAGTATGTATACAGACGCAAGGTACAGACGGCAGGGCATCGCAAGACATATACTTTCTCTTCTTGCTGATGAAGCAAGGGAAAGAGAGTGGGGCGTTATACAGATAACTGCCTCGGATATGGGCGTCAAGCTCTATTCGGCATACGGATTTGAGAAAAACGAAAACTTTATGCAGTTAAAGCTATAAAGGAGCTAAAATGATAGAACAGAGTGATTTTGATTTTGAAAACAGACTTGTCACGCCTACCGAAACAAAGGCGGAGACTACTGATGATTTTGAAGTCAGCCTGCGCCCGAAAACACTTAACGAGTACATCGGGCAGGAACAGGTAAAGGAAAATCTGAATATTTATATACAGGCAGCCAAAAACAGACAGGACAGTCTTGACCATGTGCTGCTGTACGGACCTCCCGGGCTTGGCAAGACGACGCTTGCACAGATAATAGCTCATGAGATGGGAGTGAACTTCCGTCAGACATCAGGCCCTGCTATTGGTAAGCCCGGTGAGCTGGCGGCGATACTTACAAACTTAGAGCCTAATGATGTACTGTTTATCGACGAGATACACAGACTGTCAAAGCAGGTCGAGGAGGTGCTGTATTCTGCACTGGAGGACTATGAGCTTGACATCATAATGGGCAAGGGTTCTGCGGCAAGGAGCATCAGGATAGAGCTCAATAAGTTCACGCTCGTCGGAGCGACAACACGCTCGGGGCAGATCTCGTCGCCGCTGCGTGACAGGTTCGGCGTGATACAGAGGTTAGAGCCGTATACCACAGAACAGCTTGCAGACATTATCAAGAGAAGCTCGACACTTTTAGGTGTATACTGTGACGATGAGGGCGCAGATGAGCTTGCAAGGCGCTCACGGGGAACGCCCAGAATAGCTAACAGATATTTAAAGCGTGTTCGTGATTTTGCTGAGGTCGTAGGTGACGGCAGGATAACCAAGGACATAGCTAAACTTGCGCTCAAACGCATGGAGGTAGACGAAATAGGGCTTGATTCGATAGACAGACGCTTGCTTGAAATGATAATAAACGGCTACGGCGGCGGTCCGGTGGGGCTTGATACTTTGGCGGCATCTATCGGCGAGGAGGCTATCACGATAGAGGACGTGTGCGAGCCGTATCTTATGCAGCTCGGGTTTCTGTCAAAGACGCCGAGAGGCAGGGTGGCTACACAGCTTGCCTATGACCACTTAGGGATAAATAAAGACGGACAGCTTCATTTCTGACAATATAGACAATATAAAAAGGAGTAATTTTTAATGGGTAGACTTTTCGGAACTGACGGCGCAAGGGGCGTCGCTATTACAGAGCTTACGACTGAGCTTGCTATGCAGATAGGCAAGGCAGCAGCGATAGTGCTTTCTAAAAACTGTGACCACACGCCTAAGATACTTATAGGCAAGGATACAAGGATCTCGGGTGATATTCTCGAAGCCGCTCTTGTAGCAGGCATATGCTCGGTGGGGGCTGATGTACATATACTGGGTGTCATACCTACACCTGCGGTAGCTTTGCTCGTAAAGGAATACAAGGCTGATGCAGGCGTTATGATCTCGGCATCTCACAACAGCGTGGAGTTCAACGGCATAAAGCTGTTCTCTTCAACAGGCTTCAAGCTGCCTGATGATGTTGAAAACGAGATAGAGGAGCTTATACTTGACAGACCCGGTGATATAGCCCTGAAAGACGGCTGCGAGGTAGGCAGAGTGTATTATGAGGGCAACTCTGAGTGGGATTATGTAAGGCATATAATCGGCTCGGTGGACGGCAGCTTTTCCGGTGTAAGGGTCGCTATCGACTGCGCTAACGGAGCGTCAAGTGTGACGGCTGAAAAGATATTCAAGGGACTGGGCGCTGACTGCGTATTCATATCAAACGAGCCTGACGGAACTAATATTAACAAGGACTGCGGCTCTACGCATATGGAAAGCCTTATGAAGGCAGTAGTTGACAAAAAGTGCGACCTGGGTCTTGCGTTTGACGGCGACGCTGACAGATGTCTGGCAGTAGACGAGAACGGCAACTTAGTTGACGGCGACAAGCTGCTTGCTATATTCTCAAGATTTATGAAGGCAAACGGGCTTTTGAACAATAACTGCTGTGTTGTGACTGTAATGAGCAATCTCGGGTTTTTCAAGTTCGCAAAGGAAAACGGCGTAGTCACCGCAACAACAAAGGTCGGCGACAGATATGTGCTTGAAGAGATGCTTGCAGGAGGCTATAATATCGGCGGCGAGCAGTCGGGGCATATCATATTCCTTGACCATGCAAATACCGGCGACGGCGAGCTTACAGGCGTAAAGCTCATTGATGTTATGAAAAAGACAGGACTTAAACTATCTGAACTTGCTTCCTGCATGGAAACCTATCCGCAGGTGCTTGTCAATGTCAAGATAACCCCTGACAAAAAAGGAAAGTGGGAAAAGGACGAGGCTGTTCAGGCGGCAATAAAGAAGTACAGCGAAAAGCTCGGTACAGACGGCAGGATACTTGTGCGTGAATCCGGCACAGAGCCGCTTGTAAGAGTTATGATAGAGGGCAAGCTCACAGGCGTTATCACCGAATACGCAAACGAGATAGCAAAGCTTGTGGAGGTTATGCAGTGAGATACGTTTACTGTCCGAAGTGCGGCGAAAAGCTGACCCTCAGACCGATAGGCGATGAGGGCGATGTGCCGTACTGCGAAAAATGCGGCAGACCGTGGTTCGACACCTTTTCTACCTGCGTTCTGAGCGTACCTGTGAATGAGCAGGGCGAGGTGCTGCTTATAAGGCAGTCATACGGCGATACTTCAAAGTTTGTGGGCGTTGCAGGATATATGAAGCCAAACGAAACTGCCGAAAGTGCCGCTAAGCGTGAGATAGCCGAGGAAACAGGACTTGACGCTTTTAGGGTGGAGTTCCTGGAGAGCCTTTTCTATGAAGGGCGTGACCAGCTGATGCTGGGGTTTGAAGCATCGGTGAAAAAGAACAGGATAAAGCTGTCATCGGAGGTTTCGGCAGGTGAATGGTTCGACATCGACACTGCAATAAATATCGTCAGACAGGGAAGTATAATACAGAAACTTATCTTGGATATTAAGGAAAAGAGAAATGAGAATAGCTGATAAATGGCAAGAGTACAAAATTTTGGATACATCGAACGGCGACAAGCTGGAGCGCTGGGGCGATATCACCCTTGTACGCCCCGACCCTCAGATAATCTGGAAGAGTGAACATAAAAGTGATATGTGGGCAAAGGCGGACGCTGTTTACCACCGTTCATCAAAGGGAGGCGGCGAATGGGAGTACAGGAGAAAGCTGCCGGAAAGCTGGAATATATCACTCGGTGGGCTTAGATTCGTGATACGCCCGACAGGGTTCAAGCACACGGGGCTTTTCCCGGAGCAGGCGGTAAACTGGGAGCTTATGGCAGATATGATAAAAAACGCCGGCAGACCGGTAAAGGTACTGAATTTGTTTGCCTATACGGGCGGTGCTACGCTTGCCTGTGCGGCGGCAGGTGCGCAGGTGTCGCACGTTGACGCATCAAAAGGCATGGTATCGTGGGCAAGAGAGAACGCTAAGGCATCGGGGCTTGAGGACAAGCCTGTACGCTGGCTGGTGGACGACTGTGAGAAATTCGTCAGGCGTGAGATAAGGCGTGGGAATTTTTATGATGCTATCGTCATGGATCCTCCGTCATACGGCAGAGGTCCGGGCGGCGAGGTATGGAAGCTGGAGGACAACATTTACGACCTTGTAAAGCTGTGTGCTGATGTACTGAGCGACAAGCCGCTGTTTTTCCTGCTAAACAGCTATACTACCGGGTTATCGCCCTCGGTAATGGCGTATATCCTCGCCGATATACTCCAAAGCCGTTTCGGCGGTGAGGTCACAGCGGACGAGATAGGTCTTAAAGTCGAGAGCAGCAGTATGCCGCTGCCGTGCGGCTCAACTGCCGTGTGGAAAAATGTATGATAATTGATAATGACAGTAATGCTTTATGCATTAAAATATATTTTATATTTTTAGGAGGTCATTGCAATGGGATTTGGTCTTGATGACATCAAAAAGACTATCGACAAGGTTGAGGACAAGATTCCTGATGAGGTCAAGGAAAAGGCTAAGGAGCTTGCTACAAAGGAAAACCTTGAAAAGGTCAAGGACAAAGCAGGCGACATTATTGAAAAGGTCAAGGATAAGTTCGACAAGGACGATGATTGAGCCTTATAAGGGGCAGGCTCCTGCCCCTTGTTATCCTTGATATAGGAGTACAAAAAAATGGATAGTTTTCTTAAAGCGGAGAGTCTGCACTTTTCGTATATCAACGACATTGAGGATCCCCCGGTCAAAACCGAGGTATTAAAGGGGATAGACCTTGATATAAAAAAAGGCGAGTTCGTGGCTGTGCTTGGGCACAACGGCTCGGGAAAGTCAACTCTTGCAAAATGCTTTAATGCGATAAATCTCCCTGAGAGCGGGGACGCTTTCGTTGACGGGATAAATACAAAGGACGATGACAGGCTGCTTGATATTCGTCAGAAGGTGGGAATGGTGTTCCAGAACCCTGATAACCAGATAGTTGCGACTATCGTGGAGGAGGACGTGGCGTTCGCACTTGAAAACATGGGCGTTGCTCCCGACGAGATAAGGCGGCGTGTAGATGATGCGCTCAAAACGGTGGGAATGTACGAATACCGTGAGCACGCAGTCCATAAACTGTCAGGCGGACAGAAGCAGCGTGTTGCCATAGCAGGCATTATCGCTATGAGCCCCGACTGCATACTGCTTGACGAGCCGACGGCGATGCTTGACCCTGCCGGCAGGCGTGAAGTAATGAAAACGATAAAAATGCTCAACCGGGAAAAGAATGTAACGATAGTTCTTATCACTCACTACATGGAGGAGGCTGCACAGGCTGACAGGGTAGTGGTGATAGATTCCGGGGAGATAATAATAGACGGCAAGCCTAAGCAGGTGTTCTCGCAGGTGCAGACGCTCAGAAACTTAGGACTTGATGTGCCGCAGGTGACTGAGCTGTGCTTTGAGCTTAGAAAAGCAGGCGTAGAGATACCGCAGGATATAATTACCGAGGAAGAGTGCGCCGAGGCTTTATATGCACTTTTGAAAGAATAAACGGAGAATAAAATGTCAGTAATAAAAACGGAAAACCTAACCTACATCTACGGCGCAGGCACGCCCTTTGAAAAGACGGCGGTGGATAATATCTCTCTTGAGATAGAGCCGGGGCAGATGATAGGCGTTATAGGACACACAGGGTCGGGTAAATCGACGCTGATACAGCATTTTAACGGGCTGCTCAAACCGACCTCGGGCAATGTGTATATAGACGGCGAGCGCCTGTGGGACGATAAGGCAAAACTCAGGGACATAAGGTTCAAGGTGGGGCTTGTGTTCCAGTACCCGGAGTATCAGCTGTTTGAAGAGACCTGCTACAAGGATATAGCGTTCGGTCCTAAGAATATGGGGCTTTCGGACAGCGAGACAGATATTCGCATACACGAAGCCGCACAGATGGTCGGGATAAGCGAGGAGATACTGCAAAAATCCCCCTTCGAGCTGTCCGGCGGACAGAAGCGCAGGGTGGCGATAGCAGGTGTCATGGCTATGAAGCCGAAGGTGCTTATCCTTGATGAGCCGGCGTCGGGTCTTGACCCCAAGGGCAGGGAGCAGATACTTACTCTTTTAAAGGATTATCACACCAATACAGGCAGTACGGTCATGATAGTATCTCACTCAATGGAGGACGTGGCACGCTACGCCGACAGGATAATAGTGATGAACAAGGCAAAGCTCTTTTGCTATGAGGAAACGGAAAAGGTATTTTCAAAAGTGGACGAGCTTATGTCCATGGGGCTTTCTGTGCCGCAGATAACCAAGGTGTTCACAGCTCTTAAAGAAAAGGGCATAGACATACAGAAGGACGTGTATACCACACCGTTCGCAGTTAAATATTTTCTCTCGCTTTTAGAGGGAAAACGGTAAGGAAGATAGTTTTGATAAGTGATATTACGATAGGGCAGTATTTCCCGGGAAGATCAGTCGTGCATAAGCTCGACCCGAGGGTGAAGATAATACTTACAGCAGTGTTCATAGTGATGCTGTTTACTGCCGGCACGTTCTACGGGCTGGGGGTAGGGCTTTTGTTTACGTTTGTGACATTTTTGCTTTCACGCATACCGTTAAAGCTCATGGGCAAGTGCTTAAAACCTATACTGCCGATAATCATATTTACAGCGATAATAAATGTAGTATTCATAACCTCGGGCGACAAGGTATACTTTGAATGGAAGTTTTTAAAGATAACCGATGAGGGCGTTCACACGGCGATCTTTATGGCGGTAAGGATAATCTGCCTGATAGCAGGTTCGTCACTGCTCACCTATACGACGTCGCCGATAGCGCTGACAGATGCGATAGAAAGGCTCTTGTCGCCGCTCAAAAAGATAAAGGTACCTGTTCATGAGCTTGCTATGATGATGACGATAGCACTCAGGTTCATACCGACTCTCATAGAGGAAACTGACAAGATAATATCCGCACAGAAGGCAAGGGGCGCTGATATGGAAACAGGCTCACTTATAAAACGTGCAAAGGCGCTTGTGCCGATACTTGTGCCGCTGTTCGTGTCGAGCTTCCGGCGTGCAGAGGATCTTGCACTTGCTATGGAGTGCCGCTGCTACCACGGCGGTGACGGCAGGACAAGGCTCAAACAGCTTCATATGAGCATCAGGGATCTTTTTGCGGCAGTATATGTATGTGTGTTCTTTGCAGGGGTGATAGCGCTCAATATCATATTCTGAGCACAGACTTTTCACAAAAGGGTGGTAAAATATGAATGTACTTGACAATGTGATGATGGCGGCGGCATTTGACGAAGATGACAGTAAGGAAAGGAAGACAAGAATGGAGCAGTTTTATGTTTCCCCGATACTTAAAAGCCTTATTAACAAAGAGTGTATAGTTTCAAGCGATGAGCTTGATAACGAGAGATGCACGGTGCTTGATGTTGATGCAGAGTGGATAATGCTGCGTATACACGGCAAAAAGGGCGACTCGACTTTCGTTGAGAGGATAAGCTCTGTTGACGAGATACAGGTGTTATGAAAAGAAATTTCAAGGTGATGATGAGCTATCTGGGGACTAACTATCACGGATTCCAGATACAGGACAACGCCATTACCGTTCAGCAGACGGTGGAGGAGGCTCTGTCGTCACTTCTGAATGAGGATATAAAGATAAACGGCTGCTCACGCACCGACACGGGAGTACACGCAAGGCAGTTCTGCTTTAATTTCCTGACGGAAAACACCATTAATGAACGTGGGATAGTTTTCGGCGGCAATGCAAGACTGCCCGAGGATATTGCATTTCTTTCCTGCGAGGAAACGGATATGGGGTTTCACGCAAGGTACGACTGCAAGGGCAAGGAGTACGAATATATAATCCATAACAGCGAGATAAAAAGCCCGTTCTATTCTGACAGGGCATACAAGAGCTGGTATCCGATAGATGAAAAACGGCTCGATGCTGCGGCAAAGCTGTTTGTGGGCGAGCATGACTTCAAGGCGTTCTGCTCGACAGACTGTGACAAGGAAAACACCGTAAGAGAGATATACTCATTCGATGTGAGCCGTGAGGGTGAGCTTGTGAGATTTAAGATCTCCGGCAGCGGCTTTCTTTACAATATGGTGAGGATACTTGTGGGGACGCTCTTGTTTATAAACGATAACAAGATACAGGAAAGTGACATAGACAGGATATTCATTTCAAAGGACAGGACGCTTGCCGGCAAGACTGTACCGCCGCACGGGCTGTACCTTAATAAAGTATTCTATTGATGGGGGAATAACGATGGCAAAGTATGCGGCGGAGAATACAGACATCCGCTCCGCGAGGAAAAAGCAGAAAAGGAAAAAACACTTTGTCAGGCTTGCAGTGCTGATAGCGCTCCTTATAACAGCGACGGTGGTGTTTGTCTTAAAGGACAAGTGGCTGCCAAAACTTGAGGGGATACTTGACAAGCCTAAGGAGACCATAGTAAATGACGGTACGCTCGAACAGGGCAACTTTCCGATAGAGCTTTTAGGGTCGGGAAGTACAAAGCTGTACACCTTCGGGGATATGTTTGTGACAGTCGATGATTCGAGCATAAAGATGTATGATATAAACGGTGAGGAGCAAAAATCTATACTGCATACTCTTGCACACCCGTCGGCAGTAGTGGACGGCAAGAGGATGCTCGTGTTTGAAAACGGCGGCAACAGCTTTGAGGTGGTAAATAAAAACGGTGAGCTGTTTAGCAAAAAGCTCGATGATAATATTCTTTTTGCCACAATGTCAGGCAAGGTGACGGTTATCGTCACACAGACAGAAAAGTATGACGGTATGCTCACAGCTTATGACGAAAACGGCAGTGAGATATACCGCTGGTCATCAAACAAAAGGATACTCAACGTCAGGGTCAAGGACGACGGCTCAGGGTGCTTTATATCTACATTCACCTCTGAGGACGGCGTTATGTCAAGCGTTATACATGAGGTGGACTTCTCATCTTCTGAGGACATAATGACTTCAAAGACGCTTGATACGCTGGTGCTTGATGTGATAGAGAATGACGCTGACTGTATATGGGCAGTAGGCGACAGCAAGCTGTGCAGGCTCAGCGATTCGGGAGAGCTTATCGAAGAGTTTGAGTATTCCGGAGACCTTTTAGCATATACATTAAGTGAAAAGGTATGTGCTATCGCCTGCGAGGGCATTTCAAGAAAAACATCAAGGCTTATGATATTCAATTGTGATGATGAGGGTATCAAGGGTGATGTGAATATAGAATCAGGCAGCGTAAAGGCACTTATTTCCGACAGCGACAGGATATTCATGCTAAGTGAGTACAGTGCCGAATGCTACGACCTTAAAGCAAACCTTATCGCTACGGCGGCAGTATCCAATGACTATGTGGATTTTGTATACCTTGAAGATGCTCTTGTGTTTATAGGATACAGAGATCTTAATAAGATACAGTTCAAGAACTGATGATCGTTTTGCTGCCTGACAGGGCTTTCTGAAAGGAGAAATATGACTACTATATTAGATGTAGCGGCAGTGGCGATATTGCTTGTGAGCATACTTACCTGCTGTATCAAGGGCTTTGTGCGCACCGTGTTCGGATTTGCAGGGACGGCGCTGGCGCTTATACTGGCGATCGTTGTGGCACTTGCAGCCGGTGAGAGCGCTTATAACCATTTCGTAAAGCAAGACGTACTCAAACTGTCAAAGACTGTCGCCGAGAGTATCGACCCGGGGCAGCTCATAAGTGAGTATATGAGCAGTCAGGGCATCGACGCCCGGATAGATACAAACGAGCTTAACAAGGCTATCTCGGACGAAGACGGCACGGTCTCAAAGAACACTGCCGATTATATGAAAAGCAAAGGTATAGACACCAAAGGCAAAAACATCGAGCAGATGATAGATGAATATATGGAAGATGAAGAGCTGTCGGGAAAGCTGACCCAGAAAGCACAGGAGCATGATATTGATATAAATGTGGATTCTATCAAGAGCGTGCTCAAAGACAGCAAGGACGAGATAATGAAGACCCTCAAGGGTGCAGCTAACAAGGATAAGGACAAGGCGGCTCAGTATATAGAGGAAAATGTCATAGGTCCTGCTGCAAAGAAGCTGACAAGGTATGGTGTGGGGCTGCTGACGTTCCTGTTTTGCAAGCTGATGTTTATGGTGATAACGCTGCTTACAGGTGTTATGAAGAAATTTGACCTCGTCAAAAGCACAGATATGCTCTTAGGAGCGGCGTTGGGGCTTCTGAGCGGCGTTGTGAGCGTGCTTTTGATAGCGTATTCGTTCTCGGTATTTTTGAATATTACAAACGGCGGTGTAGAGCCGGTGACAAAAGAAATGATAGATCAGACGATAGTATTCAAGATCTTTATCGGGCTATTCTACTAAGGAAGGAATGATGACAATTGATGATGTGTTCACGCTGTAAAAAGCGTCCTGCGGTGGTATTTATATCGCAGATGAATATGAAGGACCCGAGTGCAAAGAAAAATGAGGGGCTTTGCCTTGTGTGTGCCAAAGAGCTTGGCATATCGCAGGTAGATGATTATATGAAGCAGATGGGCATTACCGAAGAGGAAGTACAGGCTATGAGCGACCAGCTTATGGATATAACCGACGGCAATGACTTTGAAATGGGCGGCTCGGGCACGATGCCCAATTTTCTGAGTTCTCTTTTCGGGAATGTCATAAAGGGTGCCGACAAATCTCAGCAGGGCGATCAGGCTGACGATAAGAAGGCTAAAGAGAAAAAGAAAAAAGAGCTTAAATTCTTAAATAACTTCTGCACTAACCTTACAGAGCGTGCAAGAGAGGGCAAGCTCGACAATATCATCGGGCGTGACCGTGAGTGCGAAAGAGTTATACAGATCCTTTCAAGAAGGCAGAAAAACAACCCCTGCCTGATAGGTGAGCCGGGTGTCGGCAAGACTGCTATCGCCGAGGGTATCGCCCAGAGGATAGTTGCAGGCAATGTCCCGTATCATCTCAAAGGCAAGGAGATATATCTTTTAGACCTTACTGCACTTGTTGCAGGTACACAGTTCAGAGGGCAGTTTGAGAGCCGCTGCAAGGGGCTTGTAGAGGAAGTGAAAAAAGAAGGCAACATAATCCTCTTCATTGACGAGGTACACACACTTGTAGGTACAGGCGACAATGAGGGTACTATGAATGCTGCCAATATCTTAAAGCCGTCGCTTTCAAGGGGCGAGATACAGGTCATAGGTGCGACCACCTTCAAGGAGTACAGAAAGTATATCGAAAAGGACGCAGCGCTTGAGCGGCGTTTCCAGCCGGTCACAGTCACAGAGCCGACTGTCGATGATACAGCAAAAGTGCTTATGGGTATAAGGCATTACTACGAAAAGCACCACAGGGTACACATTGATGACTATACTTTAAAGATGTGCGCTGTGCTTTCGGAAAGATATATAAATGATCGCTTCCTTCCCGATAAGGCGATAGACCTGCTTGACGAGGCGTGTGCATTAAAGAGCATCAACACCAAAGAGATAGCTGAGTATGACGAAAAGACAAAGACGCTCAAAGCCCTCAGTGATGAGCTTTCCGATATGGAATCGAGCAGTGAGCCCGACTATGAGAAGATAGCCGAGAAAAAGGGCGAGATATTAAAGACCGAAAACGAGCTTGCAGAGCTTGAAAAGGCACTTGAAAAGGTGAACGTCACAGAGGAGGATCTTTCAAAGGTCATCGAGCTGTGGACGGGTATACCGGCAAACAAGATAGCGACTACCGAGTATTCAAAGATAAGAGGGCTCAAAGATGAGCTTTCCAAGAGAATAATCGGTCAGGAGGAAGCTATCGACAAGGTGTCAAAGGCGATAAGGCGCACAAGGGTGCAGCTTGCCAAGAGAAGAAGACCGGCATCGTTTATTTTCGTGGGACCTACGGGCGTCGGAAAGACCGAGCTTGTAAAGGTGCTGGGCGAAACGCTCTTTGATGCGACAGAGCCGCTTATCAGAGTGGATATGTCGGAGTATATGGAGAAGCATTCAGTTTCCAAGCTGATAGGTTCACCTCCGGGATATGTAGGGTTTGATGACGCAGGGCAGCTTACCGAAAAGGTACGCCGCCGCCCGTACAGCGTGATACTCTTTGACGAGATAGAAAAAGCTCACCCCGATGTTATGAATATTCTGCTCCAGATACTTGATGAGGGCAGGATAAACGACTCACAGGGAAGATCGGTGAGCTTTGAAAATACTGTCATAGTCATGACATCAAACGCCGGTTCTACCGATAAGGACACAGGTGTAGGCTTTAACAAGACGGAAGATGAAGTGTCGCAGGAAAAGGCTATGAAGGCACTCAAGGATTTCCTAAGACCGGAATTTTTGGGCAGGATAGACGAGGTCATCGTGTTCAAGCCGCTCACCGAGGAGGACTATGCGAAGATCGCCGCACTCATGCTTGATGAGATGAAAGAGCCTCTTGGTGAAAAGAATATCAAACTCTCTTATGATGACAAGGCACTTAAAGCGATAGCTAAGAAGAGCCACTCCAAGCATTTAGGTGCCCGTGATATAAGGCGTGTTATCAGAAATGAGGTCGAGGATAAGATAGCAAATATCCTTATAGATAATGACGACAAGATCTCGTGCGCTGCCATATCGGCAGATGATGAGGGCGAGATCACAGTTGATACGCTTTGATATGTAATAAGGCAGGGGGTATCCCCTGCCTTTTTTGTGCTTAGTTGCAGCCGCAGCCGCATCCGTTGTTGTTGCAGCCGCAGCAGCCGCCCATAGCAACGATGAGTATGAGGATGATTATCCACCAGTAGTTATTTCCACACATATCTGTTTCTCCTTTTTTGTTATTTAAAGCGTAGGCTTTCGCCGTTCGCTTTATAGTACAGTGTATGTAAAAGGAGGGGAATGTGTTACCGCACGGAAAGTAGGATTTGTCCTGTGCATATAGTTATTAGTAAGTGTATATTCTGACAGTGATATGACAATAATGAGAGTACATATCAATGTCATTGGGGGCGGTGTTATCATGGCACATTCATCAAAGCAGCCTGACACGGGGGCTTTTACAAAAAAAGCACAGGATCTTATAAAACGAAGTATTGCATCGGCGTCACGCATGGGCGGCACATATGTCGGCAGCGAGCATCTTCTGCTTGCTATCCTTGACGACGGTACTACCAGTGCAGCGGCGCTTTTATACAAAAACGGCGTTACCTCTGCGGCGGTATATGACGAGATAACTGCGGAAACACCTGCGGCTGAACCCGTAAGGCTCGGTGTTTCGGATATGACGGCAAATTATAAAGCTATCCTCAGCACAGCGGCGGCGCTGTCCGCATCGAATGAGACCAAGCCGGCGACAACAGAAATGCTGCTTGCAGGCATACTTGACAACAGAGAGTGCTTTGCCTGCGATATACTTTCATCTCTCGGAGTAAATGTAGCAGGGCTTTATAATTATCTTACTATATCATCGGGCAAGGTCTTTGAGCCTGTGAGAAAGCGCAGCTATAAAGCGTTGTCTCACTACGGCAGAGAGCTTACAAGTGCGGAGTGTGCAGGCAGCTTTGACCCGGTCGCTGAGCGTGAGCAGGAGATAATGGAGATAATGGAGATACTCTGCCGCCGTATGAAAAACAACCCCGTCTTAGTCGGTGACGCCGGTGTCGGCAAAACAGCGATAGTCGAATGTCTTGCAAAGCGCATATCATCAGGCAGCGTGCCAAAGGCTCTGCGTGACAAGAGGATATTCTCGCTTGACCTTACAACACTTCTTGCCGGCGCTAAGTACAGAGGCGATTTTGAAGAACGCCTTAAAGCCTGCGTTGACGAAGCAGCGTCCGACAGCGATGTTATTTTATTTATAGACGAGATACATTCCATTGTCGGTACAGGTGCGGCAGAGGGTGCGATAGATGCCGGGAATATCTTAAAGCCGCAGCTTGCAAGGGGGCAGCTGCGCCTTATCGGTGCGACGACCTATGAAGAATATCTGGGTACGATAGGAAAAGACCACGCCCTTGAAAGAAGATTTGTAAAGGTGAATATTGATGAGCCTGACCTTGAAAGCACAGTGAAGATACTATCGGCAGTAGCGCCGGGGTACTCGGCGTACCACGGGATAGCGATAGGCTCTGATGCGATAAGCTATGCCTGTGAGATGGCAGGGCGCTATATCACCGACCGCAGCTTTCCCGACAAGGCGATAGATGTGCTTGATGAAGCGTGTGCGTTTGCAAGGGTACGGTCGGAGCGTGAGCGAAAGGGCGTGTCAAAGCCGCTTGGTGACTATATCGGCGGCAGGATAGACAGATCGGAGTATATGTCGCTGATAAGCAAAATGCCTCCCGTCACTGCACTTGACCAGAGCCATATTGATCATGTCATAAGCAGAAAGACCGGCATCAAGGGAATTTCCTCAAAGAATGACAGGATAAAGAACCTGTCTACACTCGAATACCGCCTGTCGAGCAGGGTCTTAGGACAGAGCAAGGCTGTTTCGGCGGTGTGTGCAGCATTGAAGAGAGGTGTTGCAGGGCTTAGAAACTCATCACGCCCGAAAGCAGGCTTTGTTTTTGCAGGGCAGAGCGGCGTCGGCAAAACGGAGCTTGCAAGGGCGATAGCGGCAGAGCTTTTTGACAGCAAGGATGCACTTATAAGACTTGATATGTCGGAATACAGCGAGAGCTTCACTATCTCACGACTGACAGGCGCACCGCCCGGATATGTGGGATATGAAAAAGGCGGCGATCTTACCGGCAGGGTGAGCAGGAACCCTTACAGCGTGGTGCTTTTCGACGAGCTTGAAAAAGCGCACCGTGATATATGGAATCTCCTTTTGCAGATAATGGAGGAGGGCGAGCTTACCGATTCACAGGGCAGACGGGTGAGCTTTAAAAACACCGTCGTGATACTGACGACCAATTTAGGTGTATCGCAGGATAAGCATATAGGCTTTAATGAAGAAAAGACCGGCAGCAAGGCGGTCATAAATGCTGTAAAGCAGTATCTTTCACCTGAGATAATAGGGCGGCTCGACGGAGTTATAGCTTTTGAAAGGCTTTCAGACGACGCCCTTTCCCAGATCGCCGAGCGCCGGCTTGAATGTCTTGCAGATGTGATGTCAGGCAGGGGAGTGGAGCTTATATACGATCATGCGGTGACAAGTGAGCTTGTAAGACAAAGTGCCGGCAGCGAATACGGAGTTCGTGAGATAGATAGGATAATATCCAATGAAATAGAACCGCTGATAAGCGAGCTTGTGCTTACTGTTCCTGTGGGAGAGATAGCTGTAACAGTAAGTGACGGCAGATTTGCTGTCTGCTCGGGCAGGACAAATAAGATAGAGATGAGCAGTTAAAAAAGAAAGAGTCCGATAAAGCGCGGTGGCGATAAAGAAGTATTTGACAATTACAGCTTTGTATGTGCCACCGCTAAAAGAATAAATAATAAAGAAGAAAGAATAAAGAATAAACAAGGTGTCCGCTTTGCGGACATATTTCAAAATATATCGCCGCA
>JAFUYP010000056.1 GCA_017470535.1 Ruminococcus sp.
ACCGGCGATCTGAGCGTCAACAGTAGGAATGATCTCACCATAGATGTTACCTGTTGTACAGTCGATAGAAATGTAGTCGCCCTCAGTGTATGTCTTGCCGCCAAGCTCGAACTTCTTGTTAGCTTCGTCCATCTTGATGTCGCCGCAGCCGGAAACGCAGCACTCACCCATACCACGAGCAACAACTGCTGCGTGAGATGTCATACCGCCTCTTACTGTCAGGATACCCTGTGCAGCCTTCATACCTGTAATGTCCTCAGGTGAAGTTTCAAGTCTTACGAGAACTACCTTTTCTCCCTTTTCAGCCCATGCAACTGCATCGTCAGCTGTAAATACTATCTTACCGCAAGCAGCACCGGGTGAAGCACCAAGACCCTTGCCGATAGGTGTAGCAGCTTTGAGTGCCTTAGCATCGAACTGCGGGTGGAGAAGTGTATCGAGGTTTCTCGGGTCGATCATTGCAACAGCTTCCTGCTCAGTTCTCATGCCCTCATCAACGAGGTCACAAGCGATCTTGAGAGCAGCCTGTGCAGTTCTCTTACCGTTTCTTGTCTGAAGCATATAGAGATGACCGTGTTCAACAGTGAACTCCATATCCTGCATATCTCTGTAATGATTTTCGAGCTTCTGGCAAACGTCCTGGAAGTCCTTGAATGCCTCAGGGAACTTCTCAGCCATCTCAGCGATCGGCATAGGAGTACGAACGCCTGCAACAACGTCCTCGCCCTGTGCGTTTGTAAGGAACTCACCCATGAGCTTCTTCTCACCGGTAGCAGGATCTCTTGTGAATGCAACACCAGTACCGCAGTCATCACCCATGTTACCGAATGCCATCGACTGAACGTTTACAGCAGTACCCCAGCTGAACGGGATGTCGTTGTCTCTTCTGTAAACATTAGCTCTCGGGTTATCCCATGAACGGAATACAGCCTTGATAGCGCCGATCAACTGCTCCTTAGGATCAGTCGGGAAATCGCTGCCTATCTTAGCCTTATATTCAGCCTTGAACTGTGAAGCGAGCTCTTTAAGGTCATTAGCGTCAAGATCTACGTCCTGCTTTACGCCCTTCTTATCCTTCATCTGGTCGATGAGCTCTTCAAAATACTTCTTGCCGACTTCCATAACAACGTCGGAATACATCTGGATAAATCTTCTGTAACAGTCCCAAGCCCATCTTTCATTACCGGACTTCTTAGCTATGGAATCTACGACCTCTTCATTAAGTCCGAGGTTGAGGATAGTATCCATCATACCAGGCATGGAAGCTCTTGCACCGGAACGAACCGAAACGAGAAGCGGATTCTCTACATCGCCGAATTTCTTTCCTGTAACTTCCTCCATCTTTGTGATGTTTGCCTCGATCTCAGCCATGATCTCATCGCTGATACCGCCGTCCTCATAATACTGAGTACAAGCCTCTGTTGTGATCGTGAAGCCCTGAGGTACACGGTCTTTACCAAAGATCGAAGTCATCTCTGCGAGGTTAGCACCCTTACCGCCGAGAAGCTCACGCATTGTAGCGTTACCTTCGGTAAACTGATAAACATACTTCTTTGCCATTGGTTTCTACCTCCAAATAGAATTTTTGAAATCCGCAAACAGCGCTTATGTAAAAATTTTACAGTCAGCAGACCCATTCACACGGTTTACAAACTATATTATAACAGATTTGAGTAAAAATTACTATACCTTTCAATAAATTTTAACAAGTTAAAGTTGCACAATGTTTTTATATGTTTATTGTGCATTATGACAAAAAACTTGATCTTAAATAGGCAAATACAACATTTCTTTATCTGCCGAAAATACGTCATATATGCAATTTCAACATCATCAGTACATAATTTTTACCAGTTATTCAGCGTCTGTCTTTGCAACATTATCCTTCATCACGCCTATGACCTCATTCATAAGCACAGAAGGCTTCTGGTGCTTGGTGAGCGTCACAGCGATATAAGGCTTCTGCTTGTCGTTGAATTTCACACGGCTCTTGTATTTTTTCATAAGTGCCGTTATCTGCGTCACCTCGGGGCTGTCAACGTAAAAATACACGCTCTCCCCTGCCTGTCTTATTTCTTTGATACCGAGTGCAGATGCCGAATTTCTCATAAGTGCCACATTGATAAGACCCATGACTGCCTTTGGCGGATCACCGTAGCGGTCGATAAATTCATCCACAACATCACGGCTGTCCTCCTCTGTAACAACGAGAGCTATTTTTCTGTAAGCATCTATCCTCTGCGGCAGGCTCTCTATATACCTTTCGGGGATATAGGCATCTATTGCAATATCTATCAGGCAGTCCTCAGGAGAATGGGGCATAGCCTCACCCTTGAGCGATGCCATAGCCTCGCTGAGAAGTCTTAAATACATATCATACCCGACAGCCTCCATATGACCATGCTGCTGACCGCTCAGCACAGAGCCTGCGCCCCTGATCTCCAGATCACGCATAGCGATATGGAAGCCGGAGCCGAACTGAGTAAACTCCTTGACTGCCGACAGGCGCTTTTCTGCGACCTCTGTAAGCACCTTGCCCCTGCGGAAGGTAAAATACGCAAACGCCCTTTTATTAGACCTGCCTACCCTGCCCCTTAACTGGTAGAGCTGCGACAAGCCCATTCTGTCCGAGTCCTCGATTATCAGGGTATTGACATTTGATACATCGACGCCTGTTTCTATGATAGTCGTGCAGACAAGTATGTCGATCTCCTTGTCGATAAGCTGACGCCATATCTCCGACAGCTCACGCTCATTCATCTGTCCGTGGGCAATGCCTATCCTTGCATCGGGAAGCATCTTCGACAGCATCGCCGCCTTATGTGCGATAGTTTCCACACGGTTGAACAGGTAGTACACCTGACCGCCACGCCTGAGCTCCTTTGCTATCGCCTGAGCGATAACGCCGTCATTATGTTCAAGCACATAGGTCTGTACCGGGTGTCTGTCCTGCGGCGGCTCTTCTATAACAGACATATCACGGATACCGGACAGCGCCATATTGAGCGTTCTGGGTATAGGTGTAGCAGACAAAGTAAGCACATCTACGTTTTTATACTTCTCCTTGAACTTTTCCTTATGTGCCACGCCAAAGCGCTGCTCCTCGTCAACTATCACAAGCCCGAGATCCTTGAACACGACATCATTCTGCACCAGTCTGTGAGTGCCTATAACAATATCCACCTCGCCCCGTGCGAGCTTTTTGAGTATCTCCTGCTGCTCCTTCGGCTTTCTGAAGCGTGAGAGCAGCTCTACCGTTATCGGGAAATGCTCAAATCTCTTTACTGCGGTCTGGTAATGCTGCCACGCAAGCACCGTAGTCGGGACAAGCACAGCGCACTGCTTTGAGTCGAGCATACACTTGAATGCCGCCCTGAGTGCTACCTCTGTCTTGCCAAAGCCCACATCTCCGCAAAGCAGTCTGTCCATAGGCACTGCCTTTTGCATATCCTCTTTTATCTCGTTTATACTTCTTAGCTGGTCGTCAGTTTCGGTATATTCAAATCTTTCCTCAAACTCCGTTTGCCACTCGTTATCCTCAGAGAATGCGAACCCTCTTGCAAGCTGCCGCTCGGCGTACAGCTTGGTGAGCTGCTCTGCCATATCCCTGACGGCAGTACGCACACGTTTTTTTGTCTTGCTCCACTCCATTGAATTGAGCTTGTTGAGCCTGATATTATCATTATCTCCTGGGGCTATATATTTAGACACCAGGTCAAGCTGTGTTACCGGTACATACAAAACATCGGTGCCTGCATATTTTATCGTTATATAGTCTTTTCTGACGCCGTTGGTCTCAAGGTTCCTTATCCCTGCAAAGCGCCCGATGCCGTACATCGAATGCACAACAAGGTCGCCGTTTGAAATATCAGCGATGCTGTTTATCCGCTCGCTGTTTTTGGGGCGCTTGTATTTTACCTTCCGGCGTGAATCAAGGGCTTTCATCTGCGTTATCATAGCGCACTTAGCTGCCGGGTACTCAAAGCCGCCCGATACGCTGCCGGTCCTTACATACACCTTTGACGGCAGCAGCTTGCTGTCCTCTTTAAGCACCTCGGAATTGATCCCGCTGTCATTCAGATCCCTGACAAGTATCGGCAGAGTTTTTTCACTGCCTGCAAAAAGCACCACCGTGTAATCAGCATCGACAAATGCGCTCAGCTCCTCGGTGAGCGTTTTCATATCACCGCCCCAGCCCGAGGTCTGGCGGCAGTCGGTGTTTATCAGCTTTTTAAACTTTACATCATTGTGTCCTCTCATAAATGTGTCCATAAATACGGACTTTTTATCAAGAGCCTTTTTCATCACAAGCTCAAATCCCGAGAAGAAATCCGCCGTCTGATTAAATAGCACTCCGTCCTCGATAAGCAGCTTTGAATCCTCTCTGAGCTGTGTGGTGAGCGCTTTTGCCTTGTCTATACAGTTTGAGTATTCGCAGATAACACAAATATCTGTATCTTTGTCAAAATAATCGAGCACGCCTGTACGCTTTGAATAAACGGAGTTATAATACTTATCCATATTATTGAGCGTGATGCCGGAATCAAGTGCGTCAATATCTCTTTCAAGCAGAGTTTTTATCTTATCGGCGAGCTTGCCCCGTACCTTTGAATGGAGTGCTTTTATCTTTTCTTTAAGCTCCTCCTTACCGCAGATTATCTCGTTTGCCGGAGCTATGGTTATCTTGTCAAGCGGCTGCGTGCGTCTTTGCGTCTGAGTATCAAAATAGCAGACCGAGTCTATCTCATCGCCCCACAGCTCCAGCCGGTATGGCTGCTTCTGAGACACAGAGAATACATCGACTATCGACCCACGCACAGAAAACTGTGCGGCACCCTCTACCTGGTCACACTTTGTATAGCCGCAGTTAATGAGCTTCTCGGAAAGCTCTGACACGGATATTTCATCGCCCTGTGAAAGGGTGAAGGTATACTCACCGATCGCACTTTCCGGGATAGTGAGCTGCATAGCAGCTTCGACCGAGCAGACTATGACCCTTACCTCGTCATTAAGAAGTGCTGACAAAGCCCCTATCCTGCGCTGCTCGTACTCTCTTGAAGCGCCCTCCAGGTATGCAAAATTAAGATCCTTCGCCGGGAACACCGCCGCTGTCTGCTCGCCTGCAAGCTCGTTTATGTCGCCAGTCATTCGTGTAGCGTCGGCTTCGTCGGAGCAGATGACGACACACCTTGCCCCACGGCTCAGGTGCAGCACAGAATGTGCCTTATGCACCGACGAAACGCCGGTCATACACACAGGCGTAAAGCCGCCGTCTATCGCTCTGTCAAGCTCACCTGCAAAGGGCAGCTCTTTATAGATACTGTCAAATATATTCATCTTTTCACCCTGCGTTAAACTCATTCATCGCCTTGTCAACATTGCCTGCAACTATATATTCAAGCGCCTTTACAGCATTATCGGCGCACTCTGTCACCTTTTTCATCTCATCATCGGTAAAGTGCGACAGCACCCAGTCTGCAAGATCCTGATCCTTATGAGGCTTAGCGCCAACACCTATCTTTATCCTCGGGAACTCGTCGCTGCCAAGACTTGCTATTATACTTTTGATACCATTATGACCGCCTGCCGAGCCCTTGCGTCTTATCCTCATTCTGCCGGGGTCAAGGGATATATCGTCAAAAATAACGATTATATTTTCAGGCGCAATATCATAAAAGTCCGCCGCCTGTGCGACCGCCTCACCGCTCAGATTCATAAAAGTCTCGGGCTTTATCACAAGGCACCTTTTTCCGCTGATAGTCACCTCACCGCAAAGAGATCTGAATTTATGTCTGTTTGCTTTGAAGCCGAGCTTTTCTTCAAGTCTGCCGACCGTTATAAAGCCCGCATTATGTCTTGTATTCTCATACGCCACCCCGGGATTTCCAAGTCCTGCTATTATATATTCTATCTTGCCGTTGCTGTCCGTTTTTTTGGATATTCTGTCAAATGCTTCCCAAATGCTCATACCTTTCCTCCGTTTCCGATAACGCACAATAACCCCGGCTTTACCCAAGCCGGGGTGTGTTGTATTTGTTTTATTATAGCAGATTTTTAGGGGTTTGTCAAATCTGAGCTGTTAATCTTTAACTGTATTACCACCCTTTCGTGTTATTTTGGTTATGTATCTAATAGCATATTTGTAAGAAAAAGCCAATGATCTTGGGATAAAATGACCCCCGGCTTTGGGTAAGCCGGGGGGATGTGTTTATTTTATTATAGCAGGTTTTTGGGGGAAGTTGTCAAATCTGATTTAGACTAACTCTATAAACAAATCCATTACTCATAGATATAAGCATCAAATGTTTATTTCACATTCAAACATGTAAAAGATGTTATTATATAATTCAACAGTCATACGTTAGTAAGTTATTCTATAAACTTTCTATATCATACACTTCAATATATATGTTGCCATAGTAAGCGTCATATCCCGAATACTTATACTCATCTTTTTTAACTGCACTAAAATCATATATCTTTCCTTTTAGATTAATATATGTTCCAACTTTCATATTTTTTATTTTTTCAACAAGTTTGTTATCTTTTATCATACATCTAACCTGAATGTATAGTTTTGCCTTATCATATTTTATATTGTTAAATCCATAGTAGTTTTCTCTACTAACATATGCAATCTCTCCATCTGGATTAATGTACATTTTAAAAAAATATTTATAATCTTCATTATACGAGCCTGTTATATTTGAATATGTTGTTGTTATTGGAGTCACAGCATATCCTGTTAAATCAACTGTTTTATCAATTAATTGAGCATTATTACAGTAATTTGCAAACAAGTATATTAAATCCATTTTATAATCATAATTAATATCTTGCTTCTTTGTTTTAGTTTTTTTCACACTAGCTTTCTTAGCCTTAGAATAAGCACTATAATACTTCTTCCCCTTTACAGTCCTATATGCACGCACTTTTACATAATACGTCTTTCCGCCTTTAAGACCGCTGATTGTTTTTGTGGTCTTGCTTTTGCCCTTGACCGTAACTGTATTTGATGTCGCTTTTGTAAACTTCTTTGTTGTTGAGTATTTTATCTGATAGCCGGAAGCATTGCTTACTTTTTTATATTTGACAGTAAGTTTATTCGCTTTTGTACTTTTGACTGATTTAACAGCTGTCTTTTTAGGCTTTTTTGTACTGTTAGCAGCCGATGACACGATGACCATATCATTAGCAATACTACCCTCCGGCAGCACAGCAGCCGAACCCATTATCATCACTGCCGCCAGCAATCCCGAAATCAATTTTTTCATAAAAACCACCTCTTCATAAGAATATCTAAGACCGTTTGGTCTTAATATAATAAATATAACATAATTCTATGATAAAGTCAATAGTACCGATAAGTACTAAAATAAGTTTCTCTGATTTAACCAAATATCGAGGTGATGATTTGTGTATTTTCAAAGACTGCGTGACCTTAGAGAAGATATGGATATGAACCAGTCACAGGTCGCAAAGCTGCTGTTTACCAGTCAGACTGTATATTCACGCTATGAACGTGGCGCAAGGACTATCCCCGTCGAGCATCTCCTGATACTTGCCGATTTCTATTGTGTTTCGGTCGATTACATTCTCGGGCGCACTAACAATAAATCTATAAACAAATAAACCGCAAGCTCTTTTCAAAGCCTGCGGTCATTTTTATCCCTTTTTCTGTTTTGCTATCTTTTCATTTCTTGCTTTGAGCTTCTTTGCGGCGTAGCCCTCGATGTTCGCCTGTCTGTTACGGTCTATCGCAAGTGCACCGTCGGGGACGTCCTTTGTGACTGTCGTGCCTGCGGCTGTATAGGCGCTGCTGCCTATCTTTACCGGTGCGACAAGGTTCGTATTGCAGCCTATGAACGAATTATCCCCTATCACCGTGCGGAACTTCTTCTCGCCGTCGAAGTTTACCGTCACAACGCCGCAGCCGAAGTTTACATTCGACCCTACATCACTGTCGCCCACATATGTAAGGTGTGCGACCGCTGTGCCCTCGCCGACTGTCGAATTCTTTATCTCGACAAAGTCGCCTATCTTGACGCCGCTCTTTATATGCGTATCCGGTCTTAGCTGCACCCACGGTCCTATCTTTACATTGTCATCAACGACCGCATCGTTTGACTGTACAAAATTAAGTACAGTATTATCACCGACAGCTGTATTGTTGAGCATACAGCCGCTCATGATACGGCAGCCACTGCCTATCGTTGTCTTGCCGGTGAGCTTTACATTGTTTTCTATAACAGTACCCTCGCCGATAGTAACGTCGTTTCCTATCACAACGCCGTCAAGGCAGGTAAACTCGATACCGAAGTCGAGCCACTTGTCTATGACTGCTTTTCTTGCGATGTCGTTGAGCGCTAAAAGCCCACGCCTGTCGTTAGCGCCGAGCGATACGTTCTCATTTACAGATGTGAACGCACCTGCCTTTTTGCCCTTGCCAAGCAGCAGGGATATGCAGTCTGTAAGGTAGTACTCGTTCTGTGCGTTGTTCGGAGTAAGCTCGCCCAGCACCTCACACAGCGCCTTTGTATCGAACCAGTAGCAGCCGCTGTTTATCTCGTTTATCTTTCTCTGCTCGTCCGTGCAGTCTTTTTCTTCGACTATGCCGCTTATACCGTCCTTAGTCCTGATGATCCTGCCGTAGCCGTGCGGTTCGGATATAACAGATGTAACGACCGTTACCGCATTGCCGTTCTCCTTATGAAGTTCAAGAGAGCCCTCTATCGTCTGCTTGTCTATAAACG
Organism: Ruminococcus sp.; assembly: GCA_017470535.1. Classification (GTDB taxonomy): domain Bacteria; phylum Bacillota; class Clostridia; order Oscillospirales; family Ruminococcaceae; genus NK3A76. The sequence goes on from JAFUYP010000056.1 coordinate 8,754, forward strand.
GTGCATCGCCGCAGAGAATAAGAGTATTGCCGTCTGATCTTTCTTTAAGATAATCCTTAGCCATCATAACAGCATGGCCTGTGCCGAGCCGCTCGCTCTGCAAAACTGTCTTTATATCAGCGCTGCCGCTGCGTGCTGAAACATATGCTTCAACCTGCTCGCCCTCGTAGCCCTTGACAACGCATATATTCTTTATCCCGGAATCCTCGCACGCCTTTATGACCCATTCAAGCATAGGCTCGCCTAAGACTTCAAGCAGCACCTTCGGCTTGGTGGTCTTCATTCTCTTACCCTGTCCGCCTGCAAGAATAATACAATTATCCATATCAACAACTCCTGTAAATCATAATACTATTATTTTAGCACCCGTCTGAGTATTTGTCAAGCATGAAACTACACAAAAAAAGGGGGGGGGCAGATGCCTGCCCCTTGCATTTATATTACTTTGTTCTACTTTTCCTCCCCCTTGGGAGTTTTTGTGGCTATCTGGTAGCACAGCTGGTTGTACTTTTCAAGCTCCTTGTCTGTGAGCTTGTAGTGTTTGCCGTCGATGTAGAGCAGCTTCTCGCCGTGTGCGTCATCTAATCTGTTACTGCCGTCATCGTCCTTTACAGAGTCTGAAACATTCACCCTTACACAGACATTTTTTATCTCTTTGTCATCCTTATAAATCGTTATCATCTTGCCCTGCGGATAATATACATCATACTTGTCCGCATCAAGCTCAGTACCCTCTTTCTTTATCTTTTCAAGATACTCGCTCACCTTTTCTATATCTGCTTTGAAGAAATACATATTCTCATCATTTGACGGATATTTATAGCAGGCAGTTTCACCCTGCGGTGCATCATCATTATTTATATATATCCGCCTGTTGTCTATGATAAAATACTTTATCCTGTCAGTCTCTATCGGGGTGGACTGTGTATCAAATGTAAATACCGTCACCTTGCTGCCGTCATTATTCTTTATCTCCTCGCAGGTGTTCGTAATCATTTTCAGATGAACAGGTGATGTGTCGTTATCATACACCACTCCTGCAAAGCCGTTGAACGATAACAAGCCGCCGTCCTCTGAATATACTCCCGACGGAGAGAATACTGATGCATCTATACTGTCCTGTGACTCTGTATATATTTTCACAAAGCCCTTGTCTGCGGTTATTCTTTTAACGGTATATTCCGCAGGTCTTCTGAGAAGGCTTCCTTTATCGTCACCATATGTCGGAGCGGATACTATATTTACGTCACATTGTATATCAACAGTGTCAGATGTTTTCTTATAGCCGCCAAGGTCTATTTCAAGGTCATCACACTTATGGTCATCAAATGATGCACTCAGTATAACCTTCTTGTCCCTGACTTTGGTCATATCTATACTTACATAGCTTACATCATAGTCGCCTATCCTGTCATATACCGAGATGAGCGGAGAGTTTAAGATCACCTCACCGCCCGAACTGATCTCAAATCCCACATCGTAGAGCTTTTCAAGGAACTTGTATTTTTCATCTATTTCAGACTCATCGTAAAGCTGTGCTTCAAGCTCATAGCTCTCATCTGTAAGCTGTCTTAACTTGTCATCATCTCCCTGTGCCTGAGCTTCATCTATTTCTTTTTTGAGCCTTGCCTGCTTTTCCGACACCTGTGCAGACAGCTTTTTGTATTGATTTTTTCTTACAGAGTCAGGGTCTTCATAGCAGTAGTAAAGGTCTGCAATATCTCCCGAATAGGTATACCCGAGTATCTGGAAATCATAATCGACATCTTCATCAATATCCGTCATATCCTTTATAAGATAATTCTCCGGCGCTATCAGCTCATCAAATACGACAAGCCTGTCCCTTATAATATCCGGGTCGCCGCCCATATGGGTAATATACTGCTCGATAAGTGTCCTGTTCTCAACATCTGCCGATACGTTCATATCTTCGTTGTTTTTGTGCAGATACGACGACGGTGTTACTTTATCGTGCAGCCTTACCGCCGCAAAAGCTCCTGCGCCTATCATAAGCGCCATTGCTGCTGCGACCATGATACCTGTACCCATTTTGTGTGTCCTTACCTTAGCGCCTTTGTTTTGAGCGTTTTTCTCATCATATATGATACTGCTCATTTCAAAGCTCTCATTCTCGCCTGTAAGCTCGTCTATGGGTATCTCTCTTATCAGTTTTGTTATCTCTCTCATAGGATTATACCTCCTTTCAAAAGTGCTGCTTTGAGCTTTTTCTTATCCCTTGCAAGGATATTCTCGACCTTCTTGGGTTTAAGACCAAAGCGTGCGGCTATCTCCTTGACCGAACGGCAGTAATAATAACGTTCTATAAAGACCTCTCTTGCAGGGCTTGGCATAGAGCGCACACAGTCGGCTATTATCTTCATATTTATCCTCTTCGCCGCTTCGTCCTCGTAGTCAACATCAAGCCCTAAGTCGTCCTCCCCGATAGGGACTGTCACCCGGTTTTTCTCTTTTCTTGCCCTGTCGATAGCACTGTGTCTTGCAAGCATACATATATAGGTCTTTAATGAGCTTTTGCCTGCATCTATCTCCCGGCGTGTTTTCCACAGCCTTATGAAGCAGTCGGCGCAGGCTTCCTGTGCATCAAACTCAGATGAAAGAAACCCTCTGCATATTTTCATAACGAGAGAGGAATACTTTTTCCTTGCAAGCTCCAGACCGCCGTCATCGCTTTTGAGCAGTTTTATTATCCTTTCATCTTCCATACATCATCACCACCAGTTCACTCCCATAAAAGCGCTTTCATATATATATACGCACAAGGGAGGCATTTTCACTCACATTTTTTGAAAAAAACAACAGCGGCAATGTTCTGCCGCTGCTATTATACCGCTCATATATCATCAGCTGTAAATAGACGTCCTCAGCTGTGACTTTGCATTATCAAAATCAACATCGAGCGTTGACTGTCCGTCGTGGTCGCCGTAGGTATATCCGTCGTCCTCGGGGATACGCTGGGATACGATCTCATATCCTGCGATGAACGGCAGCTTGTATGACAGCCAGTACAGCTCAGATGATGTGTAATTCGTAGTAAGGCTCGAAAGTGCTGTTTCCATGAAATCGCCTATCTTGAACGGTCCTAAGCTCTTTGCCTTGTCGATTATCTTTGTGATGACCGTCCTCTGGCGCTCGGTGCGCTGGAAGTCAGCATTGCCGACATATCTCAGTCTTGCATAGGCAAGTGCCTGGTTGCCGTTTACATGAAGCCCCTTACCGCCCTTGTCAAGATAATCTGTGCCTGCCGGGTTGCCGAAGATATTGTTCTGCTCGCCCATAGGGTCTTCCATGCCGGCGGCTTCCTCGTCTGTAATGTCAAGCTCTATGCCGCCGACAGAATCAACTATCTTTGCAAACGACATAAAGTCAACATAGAAATACTTATCGACCGCTATATCGAAATTATACTCTATCGTATCGAGCAAAAGCTCTCTGCCGCCGTAGACGTTTGCAGCGTTTATCTTGCCCTGGTCATACGCTCCGTCGCCGTCATTGTCTATCCCCGGGAAGGTCACATAGCAGTCACGCATGAACGATGTCATAGTTATCTTCTTTTTGCTCTTGTCAACAGATAAAAGTATTATCGAGTCAGTCCTGCCGTTTTCATCGGGGTCTCTTGTGTCAGAGCCTATCAGCAGGATATTGAGTACATCATCGCTCTTCATAGATGCTTGTGTATAGTTTCTTGTGCCTGTATCTGCCTTTTTGATATAGCCGATGTATTTCCACAAAAATACCTGCAGCAATATAAACAGCAAAAGCAGTATGATAAGAATGATAATGATGATCTTTTTGGCAGGGTGCATTTTCTTCTTTTTGCGTTTTTTATCCTGCCCTGAGCTGCCGAAGTTCTTTTTGAGCTGCTCCTTGTCGGGGGCATTATACCGGCTGCCTTTGTGAGCGCTCTTTTTCTGCGGCTGCTTTTTTACAGGCTCATCATAGTAGTCCTCATAATCATCATCGTCGTCGTCATAGTCGTCATTCTGACTGAGCTTATTATATCTGTCAAGCTGACGCCTGTACTGCTCGGCATAATCTATCTCGCCCAGGTCGTCATCATAGTAATCTTTTTTCATTTTTGTACTCCTAAGTTTTTAGTGTCTGTTATTTTACCCTATTATTATATTATATTTTACCCGTTTTGTCAATCACCTATCGAAAATAACTAAACATCACAGCAAAAACTTCAAGTCTTTGTTAAAATAGGCGTATTGAAAAAACATCAAAAATAGTGTATAATAAATATGTATGTGAAAATTTACGAAACGAGGTCATACCAATGGCAAATTTAGACAGTGAGATAAAAAGACGGCGTACCTTTGCGATAATCTCGCACCCGGACGCCGGCAAGACTACCCTTACGGAAAAATTCCTGCTCTACGGCGGTGCTATCCAGCAGGCAGGCATGGTAAAGGGCAAAAAGAATATGCGCCACGCAGTTTCCGACTGGATGGAGATAGAAAAGCAAAGAGGCATCTCGGTAACATCATCGGTATTGCAGTTTGAGTATGAAAATTTCTGCATTAATATTCTTGACACCCCCGGACACCAGGACTTCTCGGAGGACACCTACCGTACACTTATGGCAGCAGACTCGGCTGTCATGGTAATTGACGCTTCAAAGGGCGTTGAGAACCAGACAAGAAAGCTCTTCAAGGTATGCGTTATGCGCCACATTCCGATATTTACATTTATAAACAAAATGGACAGGGATTCAAGAAACCCCTTTGACCTGATAGACCAGATAGAAAACGAGCTAGGCATAAGCACCTACCCTGTGAACTGGCCTATCGGCTCGGGCAAGGATTTCAAGGGCGTGTTCGACAGAAAAAACAGAAACATCATCAGCTTTGAATCAAACGGCGCTGCACATCAGGCAGGCGCTAAGATAAGCGATCTGTCAGACCCGTCTTTATCTGAGCTTTTAGGTGAGGAGAACCACAGCACCCTAATTGATGACATAGAGCTGCTTGACGGTGCAAGTGATGAGTTTGATCTTGATGCTGTTCACAAGGGCAGGCTCTCGCCGGTGTTCTTTGGTTCGGCGCTTACAAATTTCGGTGTTGAGCCGTTTCTTGAAAGCTTCCTGCAAATGACACCTCCGCCAATGCCGAGAATGTCCTCCGATGGCGAGATAGACCCGTTTGATGAGAATTTCTCAGCGTTCGTTTTCAAGATACAGGCCAACATGAACAAGGCTCACCGTGACAGGCTGACATTCATGCGCATATGCTCAGGCAAGTTTGACAAGGACATGGAAGTGCTTCACGTTCAGGGGAACAAGAAAATGCGTCTTTCCCAGCCGCAGCAGATAATGGCAGAGCAGCGTGAGATAGTAAACGAAGCCTACGCCGGGGATATTATCGGCGTGTTCGACCCGGGAATATTCTCGATAGGCGATACTGTATGCTCGCCTAAGAAGAGGTTTGAGTTTGAGGGCATACCGACGTTCGCTCCCGAGCATTTCCAGCGTGTACGCCCGAAGGACACGATGAAAAGAAAGCAGTTCGTCAAGGGCGCAGAGCAGATAGCGCAGGAAGGTGCTATACAGATATTCCACGAGCCTATGATGGGTATGGAAGAGGTCATAGTAGGCGTTGTGGGCGTGCTGCAGTTTGACGTTTTCCAGTATAGAATGAAGAATGAATACAATGTTGACCTTGTTATCGAGGGGCTGCCGTATTCTTACATCAGGTGGATAGACAGGATGAACGTCGATGAGCCGAAGGATCTTAAAATAAGCAGCGACACCAAGATAGTACAGGATTTTCGTGGCAACTACCTGCTGCTGTTTTCAAGTGAATGGAACATCAGGTGGGCGCTTGAGAGGAACGAAGGTCTTGAACTGTCGGAATTCAACCGCGGCGAATTACAGTAAGGAGTGACATTATGAAAATTATAATCGGCAACGACCACGCAGCACCGATGCTCAAAAGGTCGGTATGCGAGCATTTGAAGGACAAGGGGATAGAGTTTGACGATATGGGCGTAGCTCCCGGCGAAAAGTGCGATTATCCCGACAAGGCAAAGGAGGTCTGCGAGAAGTTCTTGCAGGGCGGCTATGATGCGGCAGTTCTTATATGCGGCACCGGTGTCGGCATGAGCATAGCAGCCAACAAGATAAAGGGCATTCGTGCTGCCTGCTGCTCGGACGTTTTCTCGGCACGCTTCACAAGGCTGCACAACGATGCAAACGTCTTATGCTTTGGTGAAAGGGTCGTAGGCGCAGGGCTTGCAAATGAGCTTGTCGATGCTTTTCTTGAAACACCTTTCGAGGGCGGCAGGCATCAGCGCAGAGTTGACAAGATAATGGCACTTGAAAAATAATTATCAAAAACATCAGCAAAAGCAGCATCACAAAACGATGCTGCTTTTATTCTTTACAGGTATTCTTTTATAACATCTATCGCCCTGTCAAGGCTTTCGCAGACGGCGGCTGTTTTTGCCCTCGTCTGCTCATCAGGCTGTGACAGGTCGGGTATCATCACTGTCATACAGCCGGCATCATATGCCGAGGATATACCGTTCGGACTGTCCTCAAACGCCATACACTCATTTGGAGCAAGCCCCAGACGCTCACAGGCGTAAAGGTAAATGTCGGGTGCAGGCTTGCCGTTTGCTATCATATTGCCGCTTATATGTTCATCAAAGCGGTGGTAGATGCCTATGCTTTCAAGATAGAGCTTTGTGCGCTTATCGTCGGTCGCCGTGCAGACCGCCTTTTTGAGCGGAGTCGTATCAAGAAATCCGAGCAGCTCATCAATGCCTTTTTTCTTTTCAATACCGTTTTCGGCGATAAAGGCGTTCATAAGCTCAAGCCTTTTAAGACGTACCTTTGCGTAATCAAAATCATCGCAGACGAGCTTTTGCAGGAGAGGTGCTGCGAGCTTGCCTGAAAGTGAGCGTATCTGCAAGACGTGTTCTTTCTTCATGGGATAGCCGTAAAACTGTGCCGCCTCCACCCAGAAGCGCTGGAGGAGCTTTTCGGTATCCACCAGAAGTCCGTCCATATCAAAAATAACCGCTTTAAGCATCACTCGTCCTCCTCGTTATAAAACTGCGACATATACAGGTCATAGTAAAAGCCCCTGTTTTCAAGCAGCTGCTCGTGCGTGCCCTGCTCGACGATCTTGCCCTTGCTCATAACAAGTATCATATCAGAGCTGATTATAGTTGACAGTCTGTGTGCAACTATAAAGCTCGTCCTGCCCCTGATGAGCTTTGCAAAGGCACGCTGTATCCTTATCTCGGTCATGGTGTCGATAGATGAAGTCGCCTCGTCAAGTATGAGCATGGGCGGTATCATAAGCATAACTCTTGCAATACACAGCAGCTGCTTCTGACCCTGCGAAAGATTAGCCCCGTCATCGCTTATTACTGTGTCATACCCCTCCGGCAGTCGCCTTATAAAGCTGTCAGCGTGGGCAGACTTTGCAGCAGCGACTATCTCCTCACGGGTCGCATCGTGGCGTGAATATGCTATATTCTCAGCAATAGTGCCGGATTTCAGCCACGTTTCCTGCAATACCATGCCATACTGTTTTCTTACATCACGGCGTTTGACAGTGCGTATGTCTTTGCCGTCTATACTTATAGTACCGCCTGTGACATCGTAAAACCTCATGAGAAGATTTATAAACGTCGTCTTTCCGCAGCCGGTAGGACCAACGATCGCTACACGCTGACCTTTCTTTATATCAAGGTCAAGCCCCTCGATAAGCGGTATCGCCGGGTCATATGAAAAGCTGACATCGTTTATCTCAACATTGCCCTCGCAGCTGACAAGCTCATCAAGGTCACTGTCGCTGCTCTCGCTCTTTTCATCAATAAGCTCAAATACTCTCTTTGCCGACGCAAGAGCGCTCTGAAGCTCGGTAATAACACCGCTTATCTCGTTGAACGGCTTTGTGTACTGATTTGCATAGGTAAGAAAGCAGGAAAGCTGCCCTACCGTAAGCCCCGAGCCGCTGACGACCGACAATGCCCCGAAAATACCTACAAAAGTATAAACAAGCCCGTTTACAAACCTTGTGGACGGGTTTGTAAGTGATGAGAAGAAAACTGCCTTTGCGCTTATCTTCCCGAGCCTTGAATTTATTTCCGAGAATCTTTCGTACGAATCCTTCTCGTGGCAGAAGGCTGTCACGACCTTCTGATTGCCTGTCATCTCCTCAACAAAGGACGTAAGCTCGCCCCTTGTGACAGACTGGTCTTTGAACAGGCGGAAGGTGTTTTTTGAGATGAACCTTGCCACAAATAACGACAGCGGCGTGATGACGACCACGACAAGCGTTATTTTGACATTTACCGAAAGCATGAAGCCAAGTGTGCCGACTATCGTGACAACGCCTGTAAAAAGCTGAGCAAAGCCCATTATTAGTCCGTCAGAGATTTGCTCCATGTCAGTGATGACTCTGGATAATATATCTCCGTGAGGGTGCGAGTCGATATATCTGAGCGGCAGAGTGTGAAGATGCCTGAAAGCATCGTTTCTTATATCCCTGATAGTCAGATATGTGACCTTATTGGTACAAAGCGACATCAGCCACTGTGAAAGCGCTGTGACACCTGCGATGATACCGAGTCTCACAAGTATCGGCACAAGTCCGTCAAGGTCGGCGTCGCCCTTGCCTATAAGAAGATCTATCCCCTGCCCGGTAAGTATCGGCGCATACAGCGTAAGCGTTACCGAAACGACTGCAAACAACAGCCCCAGCACAAGAAAGTGCATATAAGGTCTTGCATACAAAAGCACTGACTTCAGAGGTGTCTTTGAAAGCTCGCCCTTCATCTGCTCACCCCCTGACTGATATCTATATCCTGGGAATGGCATATCTCACGGTAGACCTCACAGCTCTTTGCAAGCTCATCATGAGTGCCAAACCCTGCAAGCCTGCCGTCGTCAAGCACCGCTATCCTGTCGCAGGCACGGACAGAGGATATGCGCTGGGATACTATAAATACAGTACAGTTTTTTGTACTTTTCTTTATAGCTCTGCGAAGTCTTGCATCTGTTGCAAGGTCAAGTGCGGACGAAGAATCATCAAGGATAAGTATTTCAGGCTCGCCGACAAGCGCCCTTGCTATGGTAAGGCGCTGGCGCTGACCGCCGGAGAGGTTCTTGCCGCCCTGCAATATATTTGCGTCAAGTCCGCCGTGGCGGCTGTTTACGACTTCGAGTGCCTGGGATATTTCAAGCGCTTTCATAATGTCGCTGTCACCGGCATTCCTGTCACGCCATTTCATATTATCACGGATAGTTCCTTTAAAAAGCACTGCCTTTTGAGGAACTGCACCGATCATGCTCCTGAGTGTTTCAAGGTCATAATTCTTTACGTTCTTTCCTCCGACCCTGACAGTGCCGCTGACTGCGTCATAGTACCTCGGGATCAGATTGACAAGCGTAGACTTGCCCGAGCCTGTCGCACCGATGATACCGATGGTTTCGCCCTTTGTGACTTTGAAGGAGATATTTTCAAGTGCATTATCGCCCGACTCATAGTAATGAAACGTCACGTTGTCGAATTCAACTGCGATGCCGCTGTCACCCTTATGAGTATCCGTGCCGCCTGTTATCGACGGTGTTAAGTCAAAGACCTCATTGACCCTGACAGCGGACGCCTGAGCCTTGGTGATTATTACGATAAGGTTCGCAAGGGCTACAAGCGCTAAAAGTATCTGGTTCATATAGTTTACAAGTGCGATGACCTCGCCCTGAGTGATACTTCCTGAGTAAACGCTTTTGCCGCCATACCAGATTATTGCAATAATGCTTAAATTCACGACAGCATAAGTAAACGGATTCATAAGTGCCGATATTTTACCGGCGATAAGCTGATTTACATAAAGATCATCGGAGTTTTTCTCAAACGCACTTATCTCGTCCTGCTCTCTGGAGAAAGCCCTGACTGCCCTTGCACCGGAAAGGTTCTCTCTTGTCAGCGTTGACGCACGGTCGAGCTTTTTCTGGGTCGTCCTGTACAGCAGGATAGTTTTCCTGATTATCGCATAGATGATAAATGCAAGCACAGGAGATGCTATCAGAAAGATCAGTGTCAGCTTAACGCTTATAGTAAGTCCCATTATCAAAGACCCTAAGACAATAAACGGACTTCGCAGAAAAAGCCTGAGTATCATATTTACGCCTGTCTGCACCTGATTGCAGTCGTTGGTCATACGAGTAACGAGCGAGGGCGTGCCTATCTTATCTATCTCGGAAAATGAGAGCGAGTTTATGTGCGAAAAGAGTGCGTTTCTAAGCTCTGTACCAAAGCCTGCCGATGCACGGGCGGCAAAAAACTGTGCCGTCAGCGAGCAGGTAAGCCCCAGCACGCCTAAAACTATCAGTATTATACCGCTCTTCCAGATGTAGCTTTTATCTGAATTTGCAACGCCTATATCTATCATCTTAGCCATTACGACAGGCACTAACAGCTCAAAGACCGCCTCGGTCAGCTTGAACAGCGGTCCTGTGATGCTCTGCACCTTATAATGCTTTAAAAACCTGGCAAGTCTGAACAATTTATCACCTACTTGAAATTTGTAAAAGCAATACCGCACGACCATTGTACGTCAGATACGCAGGCAAATTTTTCGTCAGATCGCCCAAATTTACCGTAGGGATACTAACTTATTTCAAGGTGGATTTGGGTAATATGACGGAAAACTTGGGGGTAGATGACGTGCAAAGGCGTGAGCCGGTGGTCGTGCGGTACTGCCTGTATACATTGTACAATAAATTTTAAAACACGGCTTTATATTATTATTGCAAATCTGTAAAAGATGTGGTATAATGATATAGTAACAAATAAATTGACAAGGACTGATAAAACATGACTATCAACAAAATGGCAGCACAGATGTACTATTATCTGACTGAATTTGACATTCTGGACTTTTTTTACAGCTTCCGGAATACGGTACTTGACTACATAATGTACTTCTTCACAATGCTTGGGGAACACGGTGCTTTCTGGATAGGCTTCTGCTTAGTGCTGATCATCGTGCCTAAAACAAGGCGCATAGGGCTTTGCTGTATGATGGGTCTTATATGTGAGTTCATTCCCGTGAACGTTATTATAAAGCCTCTGGTCGCAAGGGTAAGACCTATTTATGCGAACACAGCCCGTGAAATAACGACATTTGTAAAAGTGCCGTCTGATTTTTCATTCCCGTCCGGGCATTCCTCTGCAAGTCTGGCAGTAAGTGTGGTAATGTTCCGGCACAACAAAAAGTGCGGCATAATACTGCTCATCACATCATTCTTCATTTGTTTATCAAGGCTCTATTTCTACGTTCACTATCCTACCGATGTGGCAGCAGGCATAGTTATCGGCGGTGTCTTTGGTATCATAGGCGACGAGATAATGAAGAAGATACTCAAAAAATACGACAGCAAAAAGGCAGCAAGGTCACAGACCCTGCCGCAGATAGATGAAAATACAGAAAAAACAGAAAACACAGAAGCTATCCCTGAGCATCTGGACGTGTGATTATTATACCCACCTTTGCAAGAGCCTTTGAGAGCAGCTCAAAATCAACAGGATAGACAGCACTTTTATCGGTGCGTCTTTCCTGCTCGTAGCGCTCAAAGCTGACATAGTTCTCACTGTGATCTTCATTTGTGTAGACGCTGCCCATTATATACTCACGCTTTATGGCGTAGTAGTTCACAGGCTTTAATTTGAGCCAGTTTTTTACATCTTTGTTCATAAGCGATATAAACTCCGAAAAATCAGTGTCTACATAGCTGAGTTTTCTCAGCTTCATAGTTTCGAGTCTCATGTCAAGCTCGCTCTTCGGGCTTTTGTTTTTTTTCAAGAATCTAAACATTTTTAACTCCAATCCCCTGAAAGGTAAGATCTGTTTTGAAAAACTATTACATATACGGTATTACCGACTGCGGTGAACACCGCCCCATAAACGAGGACGGCATACTGATAAACCACGAGGTCCTGAACTCCGGGCATTTCAGCTCGGTGGCGACAGAGCCTTGTATCACTGCGGTCTGTGACGGTGTCGGTGGGGAAAATGCAGGCGAGGTAGCGTCAGATCAGTGTTTAAGACAGCTCTCTCTTATCAAGTATTCATCACAGACGAATATCGACCGTGAGATAGATTACATACACAACAAGATAAAGCTGCGTGGTTCCAGACTAAAAAAGACCGAGAATATGCAGACTACGCTTTGCAGCCTGTTTATTGATGAAAACGGCAATGCCACCTGCGTCAACGTCGGCGACAGCAGGATGTACAGATACACCGACGGGCAGATACGGCAGATCTCGACCGACCAGTCGCTTGCACAGTATCTGTATGATGACGGGGCGATAGATGAGTTTGATGAGCTTACCGCACAGATGAGAGCGACGATAGTTTCATCGCTCGGCAGCAAAAGGGAAAAGCCCAAGCCGCAGTATGTACCGCTCGTGACAAAGATAGGTCAGGGCAGCAAGCTCGACATCGTGCTTATCTGTTCTGACGGTATAAGCGACTATGTCAGCATTGACGAGATACAGATAATACTTGCAATGGACACGCTTTTTGATGACAAGATAAATATGATACACCGCCTTGCCGTCAGAAACGGCAGCACCGACAATATGTCGGTGATAGGTATTATCCCCGAAAATCAGCTGTCCGTCCACGACAAGGCGATAGCACAGCGCCACGAGCGTGAGAAAGAGCTTGCAAAGCTGATGCACGATGCAAGAAAGCGAAAGACATCAGATCTGGAGCTTATGAGCGACAATGACATAGAAAGACTAAGAAAGATGTTTTCTGACATATGACATTTAAGGGCTGCACACGGCAGCCCTTTTTTATTTAGAAAACAATCGTCTGAGCCATGCAAATAAGCCACGCTTTTTAGGCGGTTCTTCCGCTGCTGCCGGCTGCTCCTGCACCGGGGGCGTATATACTACCGGGGCAAATTCTGCCGGGGACTCGGGCGGCTGCTCGGTTTTCTCCTCGGCAGGAGACCGGGCAGGCTCCGGTATTTCGGGAGCTTGCGGCGGCTTTGGGGTGTTTTCGGGTGAAGAAGTCATGTCCGGCTGACTAAGCTGTATCTCAGGCTCGGTCATGCCGGCTGTAAGCTCATAAAACGTCTGCTGGCTGTCCTTTTGCCCGTCATCATATTGCTCACGCCTGTAAACGCCGTCAGAGCAAAGCACTCTGCCCCTGACCTTATCGCCAAGCTGCATCTTAAAGTATTCAAACACCCTCTCACGCTGCTGCTCGTCACGAATGGGTGCGGCAGCTTCCACACGACGGGAGAGGTTCCTCGTCATAAAGTCGGCAGAGGATATAAATACCTTTCTCCTTGAACTGCTGCCGAAAATATATATCCTTGAATGTTCAAGATACCTGCCGACTATCGACACTACCCTGATATTGTCAGTCTTGCCCTCTATTCCCGGGACAAGGCAGCATATGCCCCTTATGACCAGCTCGACCTTAACGCCTGCTTCGGAACATTCGACGAGCTTTTTGATGATCTTTTTATCGGTGAGCGAGTTGACCTTTGCGCCGATATACCCCTCACCGCCGGACGTTACAGCTGTTATCTCTGCGTCCATCATATCAATAAGCTTGCTTTTAAGGCACAAAGGAGAGATCATCAGAGCATCAGAGCGCTCAACGAGCCTGCCCTCTTCAAGCCTTACAAAAAGCTCCCTTGCGTCATTTGCTATATCCTCGGACGCTGTCATGAGCGACAGGTCGGTATAGATGCGTGAGGTCTTTTCGTTATAGTTGCCGGTACCCACCTGAGTGATATACTTTGTCTGATCACCGTCTGTATATTCTATAAGGCATACCTTTGAATGCACCTTGATGCTCGGCATACCGAATATCACCCTGCACCCTGCCTCTTTTAGCTTCTTAGCTTTGATGATGTTGTTCTCTTCATCAAATCTCGCCCTGAGCTCTACGAGCGCCAGAACGTCCTTGCCCTTTCTGGCGGCATCGCATATAGCAGAGATTATCTCTGAATCATGTGCGGCACGGTAAAGGGTTATGCTTATCCTCTTTACTCTGTCATCATCTGACGCTTCCTTTAACAGCCTTATAAAATCCGAAATATCCTCATAGGGGTAGAAAAGCAGTATATCCTGTTTTTCTATCTGCTCTATCATAGATCGGCTCCTGTCGATAAGCACGCTTTTTACAGGCGGCTGCTTATGATAGAAAAGCTCTTCCCTGTCTTTGAGCGAATCTCTGAGCTCCCCCACATAGTCAAAGGAAAGCGGACTTTTGCGCTCAAAGGTCATATCTTCATCTATACGAAGCAGCCTGCAAAGCGAATCCTTGAAAGAAGCACTTTTACAGCCCCTTATCTCCAGGCGCACCGGCGGCATTTTCTTGCGGCGCAAAACGAGCTTTTTCATCTCCTCACGCCTGTCACGCTCTGCCATATAGTCGGTATCAAGGTCAAGGGCGGCACTGCGAGTGACCTTGAACGTACAGTGGAACGTCGGCTTTTTGCCGATGACCTCCTGAGCGTTTTTAAATATCACCTCATCAGAGAGTATATAGCTTCCGCTGCCGCCAAGCCCTATATACGACGAATGGTCGCCTTTATAGTCAAGGATATAGATATCGCTCCCGCACTCAAAGGCATAGTACACCTTGCCGTTTTCAGCAAAAAAGCTCTTTGCGTTCTCATGCACGCTCAGGCGTGGGCGCAGCTCATGCTCGGCAAACGACGAGCAGTATGAACGCTCACCGTCTGTCAGGGCGGAGTATTTCTTTCTCTTAGCACCTATCGCTGCGAGGTGAGATTCTATATCAGCAACAGTCATATCGAAAAGCTCATACAGCTTTTTAGTCCTTGCGTGTATAAGCTCGAGCTGCTTTGACGGGCGCAGCTTAGTGCGTGCGTCCTTCTGAGAATCATCATCGAGCGACTGTCTGATAAGTGCGCCTGTACGCACCCTGTAAAACTCATCAAGGTTAGAAAGGAAAATAGACGCAAAGCTCAGGCGTTCGAGCAGCGGCACGGAATTATCCCTTGCCTCTTCAAGCACACGGTAGTTGAATTTGAGCCATGAAAGCTCACGGTTCTCATAATACTTTTTAGCCATCTATCTCCCCTCCTTTTCAACACTTATCATTATATAACTTTTTTTAGCGCTGGTCAATTATTTACCCTTTGTTTCGGTAAGTGCAAGGCTCACAGCCTTATGCCAGCCGTCAAGAAGCACTTTCCTGTCCTTATCCTTCATTTTAGGTGTGAACGTCTCAAAGCCGCTTGTGAGGTTTATAAGCTCGCTTTTGTCCTTAAAATAACCGCAGCCAAGCCCTGCGAGCAGATATGCGCCGAAGGCTGTTGATTCGACATTCTTAGGTCTTATGACAGTACGGGCAAGAACGTCCGCCTGAAACTGCATAAGAAAGCTGTTGGAGCTTGCGCCGCCGTCCGCTTTTATGTTGCGCAGATTCCCTGTATCCTTTTCCATAGCGTCAAGCACATCGCAGGTCTGGTAAGCGATAGCTTCAAGGGCAGCACGCACGATATGCGCACGGTTTGCGCCCCTTGTAAGTCCGGTAATGATACCCCTTGCATTGCTGTCCCAGTAAGGTGCGCCGAGCCCCACGAATGCAGGCACTATATAAACGCCGTTCGTATCCTTAACACTTTCGGCGAGCTTTTGTGTATCAGATGCGTGTTCTATCATCATAAGCTCGTCACGCAGCCATTTAACTACTGCGCCGGCTATGAAAACAGAGCCTTCGAGCGCATAGGTGACTTTACCGCCGATACCCCATGCGATAGTTGAGAGCAGACCGCTCTTTGACTGCACAGGCTCATCACCTGTATTCATAAGCAGAAAGCCGCCTGTGCCGTAGGTGTTCTTGACATCGCCCTTGTCAAAGCAGCACTGACCGAAAAGTGCAGACTGCTGATCTCCGGCACAGCCTGAAATAACTATCGGCTCACCGAAAACAGACGCATCAGTCTCACAGATAAAGCCTGACGAGTCAACGACCTTCGGCATCATTGATGCAGGGATACCGAGAAGCCCCAGTATAGCATCGTCCCATTCAAGCGTATGGATATTATAAAGCATTGTACGGCAGGCGTTTGAATAGTCAGTAGCGTGGCACTTGCCACCCGAGAGCTTCCAGAGAAGATAGCAGTCAACTGTGCCGAAAAGCAGCTTGCCGGCCTGAGCTTTTTCCCTAGCACCCTTAACGTTATCAAGTATCCAGCGTATCTTTGTGGCGGAAAAATACGGGTCTATCAAAAGCCCTGTCTTTGATGAGAAAAACTGCGTCAGCCCCTCTGCTTTAAGGCTCTCGCAGAAAGGCGCAGTACGGCGGCACTGCCATACTATCGCATTGTAGACAGGCTTGCCTGTATCCTTATCCCAGACGATAGTCGTTTCACGCTGGTTGGTTATACCTATCGCCGCAATATCGGACGCTTTCACGCCCAGCTTTTCCATAGCCTTTTTGCACACCTCTATCTGAGAGGAATATATCTCCTCCGGGTCATGCTCCACAAAGCCGTTACCCGGGTAATACTGAGTAAACTCCTTCTGAGCGAGCGACACTATATTGCCCTTGTTATCAAATATCACCGCACGGGAAGATGTAGTTCCCTGATCTATCGACATTATATATTTCATATGTTTGTCCTCCGTTTTTTCTTATTATAACATAATATGCGCCGTTTTGCAACTTAATTTGATGCAAATAACATGATTTATTTATAATAACACTTGAAATTTTCTGAAAATGTGATAAAATGAAGCCTATTTGTAATTAGTGTTCATTAGTGTTCATTGCGAACGGTATCGACTTCATCGAGGACTATGAACAGCGGAGCATTGACTATGATGTCGGGAAAATGCTTGGATATGATGACTATGACTGACCGTGGAGGAGGTGGTGCGTATGATTGTGAGGTGACGAAATGCCTACATACAAGGCAACAGAGGAGCTGTTTTATTCTTTCCACAGCGAGCTGGAAGCAATCGTTATGGATATGGTCGGTGATTTGATCGACAAGCGTACCCTTGATACGATGTTTGAGGATCTCGACAGCTTGCAGGAGGAATATCACGAAAAGCTCAGAAAAATTTACAGAGAGGACGGTGAAACCAATGAATAAGACCGATAAGACTATCGTGACACAGTACGGCGAGATGCTGAACTACTCCAATATCATCAAGATCGGTGTTGAGACCAATTGGGAAGATGCCGAGATCGGTGAGGACGGAACTATCAAGCCCGACTTTGAAATGATCGCCACAGATATTAACGGCAACAAGATACCTATGGGCAAGTCAAGCTGAAATTCAGACTTTCTGGCGAGGGACAGCAGAAGTTTACAAGAGCCGACACTTTGGGCGAGAACTACACCGCCGAACGCATAGCCGAGCAAATAGAACAGATACAGAAAGCGAAGTCTGTTATGGAACGGCTTGCTGAAAAGAAAAAGCCCGAAAAGGCAGTCGCACCGACCAAGTCTGCGGTCACAGCCAAAACCGAGCCGACACCGACAGTTACCGCCCCAACCAAGCCGGCAGAACACGGACACCTTATCTCCGATCTCATTCGCTCCAAAATGCAAGAAAGAGATATTTCACAAGCTTCTGCACCTAAGCCTACTGCTACACCGAGCGAGCCTACAAGCAATCCAAATGTTATGACCGAGGAAGAATACCGCAGGATACTTGCCGAGCAGGATAAGCAGATACAAGCAGAAAAGGAAAAGATAGCGGCACCGCCTGCCGATCCGTGGGCAGAGATTCGTGGCATGGGCAGAGCCGACGAGATCATCGCAGAGCTTGAAAGGGGCGGCGTGACTTCATATCGTGAGCTTTCCGGTTTCTTTTTCAGGGGCAAGCACGATGATGACCACACGGACGAGCTTGCGGAGCTGAAAGAAAAATACACGGCGATTGACACGCTCGTTGCAAAGATGAAACACCGTGACGAGCTTGCACCCGTCTACAAGGAGTACAAGAGCAAGTCTGGTTGGGGGCAGAGCCGTTTCAAAAAGAAAAATACCGACAAGATCGAGGACTACGAGCAGACGAACAAGTACATCAGGGAGCATATCAAGACGTATCTCGTTGACGGCAAGCCGCCGACAATGCTTGACCTTATGGAAAAGTCCGACAAGCTGAAAACCAAGTATAACAGCCTTATCCCCGAACACACGGCATTTCTTACCAAGCGTGAAACGGCAAAGAAGTACACCAGACAGGTCAGAAACTACCTCAGCGAAGAACACAACAGGCAGGAGCGTGAGAAAAGCCGTCAGAGAGTACAGGAAAAGAATAGAAACAAAAACACACTTGAATAAAGAAAGGACAATATTATGAGCAAAATTGGTTACATTCGTGTTTCGACAGAACATCAGGAGACAGCACGACAGCAGGAGATCATGAGCAATTACAAGGTTGACCGCATCTTCTCCGAAAAGCTGTCAGGGGCGAACGCAGACCGTCCACAGCTCAGGGCAATGCTTGACTATGTGCGTGAGGGCGATACCCTATATGTGGAGAGTATCAGCCGCCTGGGGCGATCTACAAAGGACTTGCTGAACATCATCGACACGCTCACCGAAAAGGGTGTGACACTCCTTAGCCACAAGGAAAACATCGACACTGATACACCTACGGGCAAATTCATGTTGACCGTGTTCGCTGCACTCTCTCAGCTTGAAAGAGAGCAGCTCAAACAGCGACAGCGTGAGGGCATCGAGATCGCTAAGGCACAGGGCAAGTACACGGGACGGAAACCTATCCCCACCGACTGGACGAGGTTCGGGCAGCTCTATGGGGAATGGAGAGCGAAGAA
>JAFUYP010000057.1 GCA_017470535.1 Ruminococcus sp.
CTCTGCACATCATCTGCTTGCCAGCTTTCCGTCATATTACCCAAATTCTCCTTGACTTGCGTCAGCAAGCCTGCGTCGAATTTAGGCAATCTGACGAAAATCTGGACGGCGCATCTGATGCACAGGGGTCGTGCGGTGTTGCCTTAAGAGAAAAAAGCAAATAGCAGCTGCAAATGAAAGGGTGATATTTATGGAAGAAAGAGAGAAAACAGTACCGCAGGCACAGGAGGAGATAACTGTCGCTTCATCAAGCTCGAAGTTTATCCCGGAGCCTAAGGAATATACGATAGATGTGCTTATCCAGAAGATACTTGATACGGATAAGCAGTATGATCTGTCAAAGATAGTTTCTGCATATGAGCTTGCCGAAAAATATCACCACGACCAGAAACGTGAATCGGGAGAGCCGTATATAGTTCACCCGGTAGCTGTGGCGTATATACTTTTGGAGCTGGGTATGGATACAGATACTATCTGTGCGGCACTTCTGCATGATGTGGTGGAGGATACGCCGTGTACACTTGAAGAGCTGCACAAGCAGTTCGGCTCTGATGTGGCAATGCTCGTAAACGGCGTCACAAAGCTCGGCAAGGTGGAGATATTCACAAAGGAAGAACAGAAGGCTGAAAATATCAGAAAGATACTTTTAGCTATGAGCGACGATATAAGAGTCATCATAATAAAGCTCTCGGACAGACTGCATAATATGAGAACGCTCAATTTCTGCTCGGAGACAAAGCGCCGCACTATCGCCCACGAAACTATGAACATCTACTCTCCGATAGCGCACAGGCTTGGTATAAGCTCGATACAGAACGAGCTTGAAGACCTTGCTTTCCGCTATCTTGACCCGTTTGCGTATGACGAGATAGAAAAGCAGATGGCACTGAGAAAGGACGCCAGAGAAAATCTCGTGCGTGAGATAGTGCAGACGATACGTCAGCGCCTTGCAAAGGACTTTGACCCTGTGCCGTGCGTGGAGGGGAGAGTAAAGAGCAACTACGGTATTTACAAGAAAGTATTCCGTGACGGCAAGGAGATAGACCAGATATATGACCGCTACGCTGTAAGGGTGATAGTCAATACCGTGACTGAATGTTACAGCGTGCTGGGTATCATACATGATATGTACCGTCCGATACCTGCAAGGTTCAAGGACTATATATCGACACCTAAGCCCAATATGTACCAGTCTTTGCATACTACCGTTATAGGCAGGCAGGCGATACCGTTTGAGGTGCAGATAAGAACGTGGGAGATGCACCAGATGGCTGAATACGGCATCGCATCTCACTGGAAGTACAAAGAGGGCATAAAGTCCTCGGAAAAGGACGACAAGCGCTTAGCGTGGATAAGGCGTATCATCGAGAGCCAGCAGGAGTCGAACGATGTCGAGGAGATAGTAAGGGCGATAAAGAACGACCTCGCTCCCGAGGACGTGTCGGCGTTCACGCCGAAAGGCGACATCATATCGCTGCCGGTGGGGTCTACTGTCATAGACTTTGCGTATGCGATACACACCGAGGTCGGGCATAAGATGTGCGGCGCCAAGGTCGATAAGAAAATGGTGTCCTACGACTACCAGATAAAGACGGGCGAGATAATCGAGATACTCACATCAAATGTTGAGGGGCACGGTCCGTCAAGGTCGTGGCTGAATATCTGCAAGACAAACGAAGCCAAATCCAAGATACGCTCGTGGTTCAAAAAGGAGCGGCGTGAGGAGAATATCTTCGAGGGCAGGGCGGCACTTGAGCGGGAGTTCCGCCGCAATATGATAAAAGTTCCCGAGGAGGAGCTTGAAGATTTCCTTTCACTTGATATGAAGCGCCATAACTGCGAAACGGTGGATGATTTCTTTGCGGCTATCGGCTACGGCGGCGTTGTGCTGTCAAAGGTCATGCAGCGCCTGAAATCAGAGTACAACAAGCGCTATATCGAAAAGGTAAAAGAGGACAACGAGGAGCTTCAGAACAAGCCCCGGAGAGCTGCTACGAGCAATTCCGGCGTTATTGTTGACGGGGTGGAGGACTGCGCTGTTAAATTCGCACGCTGCTGCAATCCTATCCCGGGCGATGATATAGTAGGGTTCATCACCCGTGGACACGGCATAAGTATCCATAAAAAGGACTGCCAGAACTACCTCTCCCAGCGCAACAGCGAATCTGCGAAAGACCGCTGGATAAAAGCATCGTGGGAAAGCTCTGACAGCTCAAGGCAGTCGGCGTACTTCAAGGCGACGCTCGATATTATCGCTGTTGACCGTATAGGTCTGCTTGCTGATGTGTCGTCAGCGCTTGCGATGATAAATGTATACATCTACGAAAGCTCATCAAGAGAGCTTAAAAACGGCAACGCTATCCTGTCTGTTACTCTTTCGGTAGCAGGCATGGATATACTCAATTCAATAATCGACAAAATAAAGAAGATAAGAAACGTTATATCAGTTGAAAGAAGTGGTAAATGATGAGAGTTTTCAGATTAAAGCCTTTGAGCGTGTGTGACACTAACTGCTACATCGTGGCAAGCGATGCGGGAAATGCCGCTCTTATAGATGCGCCCGATGATGCGCCGTATATACTTGACCAGCTGGATTTTTATAATCTCACACTAAAAAAGATACTGCTCACCCACGGTCATTTTGACCATATAGGCGCTGTGGCAGATCTTCAGGAGGCGACAGGGTGCGAGGTGTATATACATACTGACGACTATGTAAAGCTCAAAGATACAGGCTCGGCGCTTACCGGCTTTTTCGGCGTGGGCGGTGTGAAGCCTATCAAAAATGCCATCCCGATAACCGAGGATACTGTAATAGAGCTTGATGAGATACAGTTTGATGTTTTGCATACACCGGGGCACACGAGCGGCTCTGTGTGCTATATCGCAGGGAATGTGATGTTCTCGGGAGATACGCTGTTTGCAAGGAGCATCGGCAGGACGGATATGCCGGACGGAGATATGAAAAAAATGATGCAGTCGCTTGAAAAGATAAAGGACCTGGGCGGCGATCTGACTATCTACCCCGGGCATATGTCACCGACGACGCTTGAAACGGAAAAGCGGCTCAATCAATATCTTAACTAAGGCAACACCGCACAACCACCGGCTCACGCCTTTGTGTGCCATCTGCTTGCCGGATTTCCGTCATAATACCCAATTTTACCTTGTCTTACGTCAGTAAAACTGCGGCAAAAATGGGCATTCTGACGAAAATCCGGTGTGTTCAGCAAAGCTGAACAACTGCATACTGACACACAATGGTCGTGCGGTGTTGCCTAATGATCAGGCAGCACACAATTGCTGCCTTAACTTTTACAGGAGAAAATATGAAACTGATATTTGTCGGCAACGACTATAAATACGAGATAGAGGGTGTTATGAAGCTTTTTATCCCGGCATCATTGTTCGACCTGTCCTATCCGGATAACGTACCAAAGAGCATCGAGGGCGACTATGCGCTGATAGTCAGAGAAAAAAATGATGATGATACTCATTTGCAGGTATCTGCAAGGGTGGGCGGTAACACTCAGACACGTTCGGGTGAGCTGTTAAATACGACACCCGACTATGATAATGAGTGTGAGCTGCTGCTCTCAAAGCTGCTGTTTGGGTGCATGAAGGAGCTTACAGGCATCACCCCCGGCTGGGGCGTGATAACAGGCGTGCGTCCGGTAAAGCAGGTAAATAAGCTGATAGATAAGGGTCTTGGTGATGACGAGATACGAGAGTATATGCACTTACGCTACCTATGCTCCGATAAAAAGACAGACATCGCCATAAAGACCGCACACACCCAGTCGGATATACTTAAAACGCTTGATAAGCGCTCTTTCGGGCTGTATGTGTCTATACCCTTCTGCCCGACGAGGTGCTCGTACTGCTCGTTTGTGTCTACTACGACAGAGAGCAGTAAAAGCCTTATCCCACAGTATGTCGCACTGCTTTGTCAGGAGATAGAGCATACTGCAAAAATATGTGAAAAAGCAGGTATCTACCCTGACAGTATATATTTCGGAGGGGGTACGCCCACTACGCTGTCAGCATCGCAGTTAAGAGCAGTAATGGGTAAAATTTCGGACTGCTTTGATATGTCGCACGTCCGTGAGTATACCGTTGAAGCCGGCAGACCCGATACTATAACACCTCAAAAGCTTCACGCTATCAAAGAAATGGGTGCAGGCAGAGTGTCTATAAATCCCCAGTCGCTCAGTGATAAAGTGCTTGAAAACATAGGCAGAAAGCATACAGTGTCACAGTTTTTCGATGCTCTTGAAATGGCGCAGCAGACAGGTTTTGAGTGTATCAACACTGACATCATAGCAGGGCTGCCGGGTGATGATATTGGCAGCTTCAGGAATACCGTCGATACTTTAATATCCAAAGCTCTTGACAATATCACTGTGCATACGCTTTCTATCAAGCGTGCGGCAAGGCTCAACCACGAGGGCACGGCAGACGCACTTAAAAACCCTGCCGGAGAGATGATAGACTATGCAACAGACAGCCTTATAAAAAACGGCTACGCCCCGTACTACCTCTACCGGCAGAAGAATATGCTTGAAAATCAGGAAAACATCGGCTGGTCAAAGCCGGGCAAGGAGAGCCTTTACAACATCTGCATAATGGAGGAAGTACAGACTATAATCGCAGTAGGTGCAGGCGGCTCTACAAAGCTGGTGGACAGGGACGGCGGCAGGCTTGAAAGGATATTCAATTACAAGTACCCCTATGAGTATATAAAGGGCTTTGATGAGATACTTAAACGCAAAAACGGAGTAGAGAGCTTTTATGAAGAAAAATGATATAGTACCTCTTGAAATAACAGGCATGACCAACGAGGGCAGCGGTGTCGGCAGATATGAGGGCATGGCAGTGTTCGTGCCGCTGACGGCAGTCGGTGATAAGATAGATTGCAGGATAGTCAAGGTGAACAAAAGCTACTGCTTCGGGATAGTAGATTCGATAGTCACGCCCTCGCAGCACAGATGTGAGCCGGGGTGTGAGGTGTTCTCAAAATGCGGCGGCTGTGCATTTCGCCACTTTACCTATGAGCAGGAATGTGAGATAAAGCTGGACTTTGTGCGTGCGTCATTTGAGCGCATAGGAAAGCTAAGTCTTCTGCCGGACAGTATTCTCGGCGCTGAGAGCATATCCCACTACCGCAACAAAGCACAGTACCCTGTAACGATGCAGGACGGCAGGGCGGTGTGCGGATTTTATTCAAGGCGCTCACACAGAGTAGTGCCGTTCACAGACTGTGACTTGCAGCCGGAGGTATTCAGTGAGATCACTCAAAGCGTACTTGACTATGTAAATGACAGGTCTTTATCTGCCTATGATGAGATATCGGGCAGGGGCGTGCTTCGCCATATCTATCTCAGGCGTGGCGAGAATACCGGGGAAATAATGCTGTGCCTTGTTATCACATCAAAGAGCAGAGCCGGTGACTTCAAAGACCTCTGTGAGCCGCTTTCGGAAAGATTCTCGGATATAAAAAGCATAGTCGTCAATATAAACCCTAAACAGACAAATGCTATACTCGGCAAGGAATATATGACGCTTTTTGGCAGTGATACGATAGATGATATTATGTGTGACAGAAGGATAACTCTCTCACCTGCGTCATTCTATCAGGTCAATACCGTTCAGGCACAGAGGCTTTATAAGCTCGCCGCAGAGTATGCAGACCTCAGAGCAGGACAGATACTGCTTGATCTTTACTGCGGTACAGGCACTATCGGGCTGAGCGTTGCCGATAAGGATACACGGCTCATCGGCGCTGATATAGTGCCCTCATCAATTGAGAACGCACGGCGCAATGCTTTGCAAAACGGCTTTGAGAACGCAGAGTTTGTCTGCGCTGACGCTGCAAAGGCTTCCGAGATGTTCTTTGAAAGGGGAGAGCGCCCCGGAGTGATAATAGCCGACCCGGCACGAAAGGGCTGCGACAGAAAGACTCTTGAATATATGGCTAAAATGCAGCCGGAGCGTATAGTGATGATCTCATGCGACCATTCGACTGCCGCAAGGGATATAGCGATACTGAGAGATATGGGGTTTGTACTTACAAAAGCACAGGCAGTCGATCTCTTTCCCCGTACTGCTCATGTGGAGTGTATCTCTTTGCTTGAAAACCGTCATATTCAGTAAATATAATAATTACAAAATATTTACTTGAAAATATTGTAAATATATGTTATAATGTTATTTGTATATTTTTGAATGATGGGAAGACATTTATGGAACATACAAATAAACGAAATTCATTTTCAAGCTCACTCGGTTTTATCCTTGCGGCAGCAGGAAGTGCGGTCGGGCTTGGCAATATCTGGCGCTTTCCGTACCTTGCGGCTAAGGACGGCGGCGGAGTATTCTTAGTCATTTACATAGGGCTTGCGCTCACATTTGGCTTTACACTTATAATCACCGAGGTGGCGATAGGCAGAAAGACACGGCAGAGCAGCCTTACCGCATACGGCAGGTTAAATAAAAAGTTCAGCTGGATAGGCGGCTTTTCGGCACTCGTGCCGTTTCTGGTACTGCCGTACTATGCTGTAATAGGCGGCTGGGTGACTAAGTATATGGCAGCCTATTTAGTGCCTGTTACAAATGTCACACCGGCAGACAAGGGGTATTTTGACAGCTTTATAACCAGCTATGCACAGCCGCTCATATTCACGGCGATATTTTTGCTGTTCACGGCGTTTGTCATCTATAAGGGCGTAAATTCCGGGATAGAAAAGATCTCAAAGGTGCTTATGCCGGCGCTTATCGTGGCAGTTATAGGCATAGCGATATTCTCTGTAACTATCAAGGGCAACGACGGCAGGACAGGTCTTGACGGTCTTAAAGCCTTTGTTATCCCGGATTTCTCGGGTATGACCTTCAAGGATATTTTCATGGTAGTGATTGACGCTATGGGGCAGCTGTTTTACAGCATCAGCGTTGCTATGGGTATCATGGTGACATACGGCTCATACTATAAAGACGACAGCAATCTTATCAGGAGCGTAAACAGTATAGAGATCTTTGATACAGTAGTTGCGATCCTTGCAGGCGTTATGATAATACCGCCGGTGGTCGCATTCATGGGCGTTGACACTATGAAGAACACCGCAGGTCCGTCACTGATGTTTGTAAATCTCCCGATAGTATTCGAGCAGATGGGCACTATCGGCAAGATCGTGGGTGCTTTGTTCTTTGTAATGGTCTTTTTTGCGGCGCTCACAAGCTGTATATCCATTATGGAGGCGGTCGTTTCGGGTCTTATAGACAAGTTCGGCTGGAGCAGGAAAAAGGCAGTTATCATCGAGACATTAGTTGCTATGGGTCTTGCGGTGCTTGTATGCCTCGGCTATAACGCACTGTTCTTTAAAACAAGGCTTCCCAACACCTCAGCAGACGGCTCGGCGCAGCTACTCGATATATTTGACTATGTATCAAACAATATCCTTATGCCGGTAGTTGCGATAGGCACCTGTATACTGATAGGCTGGGTGGCAAAGCCTAAGACGGTCATCGACGAGGCTACCAAAAACGGCGAGAAGTTCGGCAGAAAGACACTTTATGTGGTGATGATAAAGTATATCGCACCTGTGCTGCTGTTCGTGCTGCTGTTAGGGTCGTTCGGACTGTTCAACTGATTAAGGCAACACCGCACGACCACCGGCTCACGCCTTAAAATCAAAAAGACAAGGTATCGCTGTGATCTAAGACACACGGCGATACCTTTTTGTTTTTTGCGTGTGTATCACCTGAAAATGGAAAAATGCGGAAAATACAGATCATTAGTGGGTAAGGGTTGCAAATCTTAACGCAGTATGGTATAATAGTAAATGTATTTATTATTGTAACGAAAGGCGGTAGTATTATGAGATCCGGTATGAATACAACATCTGTACTTTGGTACAAGGCTCCTGCTGATGACTGGAACAAAGCTCTCCCTCTGGGGAACGGCAGGATAGGCGCTATGGTCTTTTCCCAGCCGCTCGAAGAGCGCATACAGCTCAATGAGGATTCTATATGGTCGGGCGGATACAGGGAGAGAAACAATCCCGATGCACTTAAAAATCTTGAAAAGGTAAGGCAGCTGCTTTTTGAAGAGAAGATAAGCGAGGCAGAGGAGATAGTAAATGACCTTTTCTGCGGCACGCCTGTGAATCAGCGCCATTATATGCCGCTCGGCGATATGACGGTAAAGCATATAGGGCAGAGCGTGGCAGACTTCCACAGAAGATACTTAGACCTTGAAAGGGCTGTCAATGTTACCGAGTATGCGATAGACGGCAGGGAATACACAAGAGAAGTATTCATCTCCTACCCCGATCAGGTGCTTGTTATGAAAATAAGCTGCGATACTCCCGGGGGTGTCACCGTAAGGACGGGCATTGACGGCAGAGATGATTATTTTGATGACAACACTCCTTTGTCGGACAGCGAGATACTGTTCTACGGCGGCTGCGGCGGCGAGGACGGGATAAATTTTGCGGCGTTCATCAAAGCTGTCAACAAGGGCGGTGAGCTTAAAACTCACGGCAGCTTTATAGATGCGTGCGGCTGCGATGAGGTCGTTATACTTTTAGGGGCGCAGACCTCTTACAGGGCTGAGGACTACAAGGGTCAGGCAAGGTTCGACGTTGAGCAGGCGCTGAGATACTCATTCGATGAGTTGTTAGAGCGCCATGTGAGCGACTATAAAAGCTACTTTGACAGAGCCTGCATAGAGCTTGATGACAAGGACAATGAGCAGGAAATATCCTTGCTTGCGACCGATGAAAGATTAGAGCGTGTAAAGCAGGGCGGTCAGGACAATAAGCTGACGGTGCTTTATCATAATTTCGGGCGGTACTTATATATAGCCGGCAGCCGTGAGGACACGCTGCCTATGAACCTGCAAGGCATATGGAACAAGGATATGTGGCCGGCGTGGGGCTGCAAGTTCACGATAAACATAAATACCGAAATGAACTACTGGGCGGTCGAGAGCTGCAACCTCAGCGAGCTGCATTCACCGCTGTTTGACCATATAGAGAAGATGCGTCCAAACGGCAGAGAGACCGCAAAGAAGATGTACGATTGCAGGGGCTTTGTGTGTCATCATAACACCGATATCTGGGGCGATACCGCTCCGCAGGATCTGTGGATGCCGGCGACCCAGTGGCCTATGGGTGCGGCGTGGCTGTGCCTGCATATATGGGAGCATTATCAGTTTACGCTTGACAAGGATTTCCTTGATAAGAAGTACGATACTTTAAGAGAAGCAGCACTGTTCTTTGTTGACTTCCTGATAGAGGACAAGCAGGGACGGCTCGTCACCTGTCCGTCGGTGTCGCCCGAGAATACATATATTACCGAGAGCGGCACGAAAGGCTCTCTGTGCATAGGACCTTCTATGGACAGCCAGATAATATACTGCCTGTTCACAGCGGTGATAGAAGCCGGAAAGATACTTGGCAGAGATGAAGTGTTCGGCGAGCAGCTGAGCAGAATGCGTGAAAAGCTGCCAAAGCCCGAGATCGGCAAGTACGGTCAGATCAAGGAATGGGCGATAGACTACGACGAAGCAGAGCCGGGGCACAGGCACGTTTCACAGCTGTTTGCGCTCTACCCGGCGGCGCTTATCTCAAAGAGAAGGACGCCCGAGCTTGCTGATGCGGCAGCTGCAACGCTGGAGCGGCGCTTGTCGCACGGCGGCGGACACACCGGCTGGTCAAGGGCGTGGATGATAAATTTCTACGCAAGACTGTTTGACGGCGAAAAGGTGTATGATAATATTAAAGCGCTGTTTAAAAATTCAACTGCCGACAATATGTTCGATATGCACCCGCCTTTCCAGATAGACGGAAACTTCGGTGCGGCAGCAGGCATCACAGAGGCACTTTTGCAAAGCGAGAACGGGGAAATAATAGTCCTGCCGGCACTGCCGAAAAAATGGAGCAGCGGCAGCTTCAGGGGATTAAAAGCAAGGGGAGGCTTCACAGTCGGCTGCAAGTGGGAAGACTGCAAGGCGGCTGAGATAGTTATAACGGCAGCACACGACGGCAGATGCCGGGTGCTTGCTGATGAAAATATCAGAATACTCAGCAGCGGCGATGAGGTCGTATTTGACTACGAGGACGGCTGCGCTGTATTTAGTGCTGTAAAGGGCAGAAAATATCATCTTATCTGCCAATAAGAGCAAAAAGGAGAATCATAAAACAAATGGAGATAATAAAAAGGGCGGCAGCGGCAGTCATAGCAGTTACTGTCACCGCTGGTATGTCCGCCTGCGGAAAGAAGATAGACAACAACGATCCGGGTATAGCCGAGTCGGATATGGTGTTTACCAATGCGGACAAGAATACGACAACGACTGCCGAAGCGCAGCCGGCTGCGGAGACCGTGACTACCATTGACGAGACTGCACCGCAGGTCGATGAGGTCAAATACACAAAGTATTCAAAGACGATAGAGGCAGAGCTTGCGGCACTCTCGGGCAGTCTTAAAACTGCAAAGAAGAGAAAGGGCTTCAAGGGCGACGGGTACATAACTTCCTTCAAGGGCAAGGAGGACAAGGCTGATTTTGCGTTCACGCTCGACAAGAGCCAGTTCTACACTGTAAAGATAAGGGCAGCATCTGACAAGGGCGCAAAGCTCATGGTCAGGGTAAACGACCAGGTCAGATATGTAAGTGTTGATGAGAAGAAGTTCTCAGACTGCCTTATCTCCAATCTATATCTTGAAGAGGGCGTGCTGAGCATCTCACTCTCGCCCGAGAGCGGAGAGGCTGATGTTGACAGGATAACGGTTTCTGCGTCTGAGGACGTGGAAAAGCTCGACCTGACCATAAAGAAAGCAGAGCTTTCAAACAAGAATGCAGACGCTCCGACCATTGCACTGTATCAGTATATATGCAGCACCTACGGCAATAAAACTCTGCTCGGGCAGTATGATTCGGCAGGGACTAATGTTGAGACTGATGCTGTGTATAAGCTGACCGGTAAGTACCCGGCTATACGCTTCGGCGATCTTATGAACATAACGGGCGATGATACAACTGTTGCGGACGAAGAGATAAAAAAGACTATCGACTGGCATGACGACGGCGGCATAGTAGGGCTTATGTGGCACTGGTATGCGCCTGACAAAAAGGACGAGTATTATTCTGAAAAGACAGACTTTGACCTTAGCAAGGCAGTGACAAAGGAGAATGTCGCAGAGCTGTCGGCGCTTGAAATAGAAGAGCTTGTAAAGAAAAAGAAGATAAATCAGGAGTGTGCTGACATAATAAGCGACATAGACGCAGTATCAGAGCGGCTCAGCGACCTGAAACAAAAGGGTATCCCGGTGCTGTGGAGACCTCTTCATGAAGCGAGCAACGGTTACTTCTGGTGGGGCAGGGACGCTAAAAGCTACAAGTGGCTGTGGAAGCTGATGTACGACAGAATGACAAAGCTGCACGGGCTTGATAATCTCATCTGGGTGTGGAGCGCACAGAACTCGGGGTGGTATGTCGGTGATGAATACTGTGATATACTCTCGCTTGATATTTACGACCAGGGCAACCTTGACGGGCAGATAGACAGGCTGCTGTTTTTGAGGAGCATAAACCAGAGCAAGCCTATCGCCATGAGCGAATGCGGGAACTTCCCGGCGGTGGAGAGCATGGTGCGTGAAAAGGCTATGTGGGCGTACATCGGTCAGTGGGGAGGCAACTTCCTGCTAAACTCTGACGGTGAGCTGGAGGAGAGCTTCAACACCGCCGAGAACCTGACTGATGTTTACAATAACGAATACACAGTCACAAGGGACGAGCTGCCGGATCTTTCAAAGCCTGCAAAAGCCGAAGAAGAAAAAGCTGATGAAAAGAAGACTGACGAGAAAGAAAAGAAGTCGGACGACAGCAGCGACAAGGATAAAAAAGCAGCCGAGAGTAAGAAAGAGTAATTTTACAAATTAGCACTTGACAAAATTTTTCAAAGTGATATAATTGATTTATAGGTTTAAAGGCTATGACGGAAACGGGCGCTGCGTTTACCGCTTTCAGAGAGCTGCACATAGGTGAAAGTGCGGCAGCAGGCAGCAGTGTCAGATCATTCCGGAGCTTACAGGCTGAAAGCATATGTCATTAGGTCTGTACGTTTTCCCTGCGTTAAAGGGTCAGAGCGGCAGGGGCTTCCCTGCAATCAGAGTGGTAACACGGAGTTTACAGCTTCGCCTCTTGACGGGCGAGGCTTGTTTTTTTGAGGAGGAATAAAAATGCTTACACTTGACAAGGTTTATGACGCATCAAGGGTACTTAAAGAGGTGGTAAGACCTACTGCCTGCATCTATGCGCCGAAGGTCAACCCCGGGGTGAACACATATCTTAAAACGGAAAATCTTCAGGTGACGGGTTCATTCAAGGTAAGGGGCGCATACTACAAGATCTCGCAGCTTTCAGACGAGGAAAAGTCGCACGGCGTTATCGCCTGCTCGGCAGGCAACCACGCACAGGGCGTCGCACTTGCCGCACAGAAAAGCGGCATCAAGGCTGTTATCTGCCTGCCGGACGGTGCACCTATCTCAAAGGTGGAGGCTACAAGGAGCTACGGCGCTGAGATATGCTTAGTACCGGGCGTTTATGATGACGCTTACAACGAGGCGATAAGACAGCGTGACGAGCATGGGTATACATTCGTACACCCGTTTGATGACGAGAATGTCATTGCCGGTCAGGGTACGATAGGTCTTGAGATATATAACGAATTGCAGGACGTTGACGTTGTGGTAGTACCTGTCGGCGGCGGCGGACTTATCTCGGGCGTCGCTTATGCGATAAAGCAGTTAAAGCCTTCGGTAAGGGTATACGGCGTTCAGGCAGAGGGCGCTCCGTCAATGGTAAAGAGCCTTGAAGAGGATAAGATACTCACACTTGACAGCGTGCATACTATCGCCGACGGCATACAGGTAAAGGAGCCGGGCGAGCATACCTTTGAATACTGCAAGCAGTTCGTGGACGGCATAGTTACCGTGTCTGACGACGAGGTGTCGTCGGCTATACTTCACCTGATAGAAAAGCAGAAGCTCATAGCAGAGGGTGCAGGCGCTACACCGGTAGCGGCGGTGATGTTTGACAAGATACCCGATATAAAGGGCAAGAATGTAGTGTGTGTAGTTTCGGGCGGCAATATCGACGTTACTATACTTTCAAGAGTTATCAAGAGAGGTCTGCTCAAATCCGGCAGATCAGATACGCTCACCATACAGCTTGAAGACAAGCCGGGTCAGCTCAAGGGCGTATCCGCTGTCATATCCGACCTCGGCGGTAATGTCGTGTCTATCCACCACGAGAGAGCAAGCGAGGACAGCGATATTACAGAATGTCTGTTAAGACTCGTGCTTGAAACAAGGAACTACGAGCACATCAAGGAAATAAGAGCCGCACTTAAAAAGAACGGCTTCAAAATAGTCAATAAATAATCAAAAAAGGAGTTTTTATCATGGCAACA
This sequence comes from Ruminococcus sp., assembly GCA_017470535.1. Classification (GTDB taxonomy): domain Bacteria; phylum Bacillota; class Clostridia; order Oscillospirales; family Ruminococcaceae; genus NK3A76. The sequence goes on from JAFUYP010000057.1 coordinate 13,473, forward strand.
ACAGTTTACACAAAGAACGCACCCGATGCGATAGGTCCTTATTCACAGGCAAAGATCGTGGGGGATCTGGTATTCACCTCCGGTCAGATAGCTATTGACCCGGCTGTGGGCGACGTTAAGGCTAAAACTATCGAGGAGCAGACAAAGCAGGTATGTGAGAACCTCAAAGCAGTTCTGGAAGAGGCTGGCTCTTCACTTGAAAAGGCAGTAAAGACTGTATGCTTTTTGAAGAATATGAGCGATTTTGCGGCATTCAACGGGGTGTATGGCGAGTATTTCACATCAAAGCCTGCACGCTCCTGCGTAGCTGTAAAGGAACTGCCCAAGGACGTTCTGGTAGAAGTAGAGGTCATAGCTGAGAAGTAAATATCATAACCAATGTATACCGCTCTTTGCAAAGGGCGGTATGATTTTTGTCGGGATTTATGTTAAATTTTCATAAAATGAATTGCAAAAACTGTAAATCAATTGACATTTAATAGATTAAGTGATATAATGATTTGTTGTAGGTAATGTGCCTGCATATTATTATTTAAACAAATATGAGGAAATTAGGCTATGAAAGTTGTTATTGTCGGCAGCGGAAAGGTCGGCGGCAGTATCGCATCCTCCCTCTCGGACGAGGGGCACAGCGTTACTATCGTTGACACAAAGGCTGATGCACTCAAAAGAATACAGAATACAAAGGACGTTATGTGCATAGAGGGCAACGGTGCTACCCTTGTAGTACAGAAGGACGCAGGTGTCAACAAGGCAGGTCTGCTCATTGCGGCAACGCCGTTTGACGAGCTTAATATGCTCTGCTGCCTGCTCGCTAAGCGTCTTGGCTGCAAGCAGACTATTCCGAGAGTAAGGAATCCTGCTTACTTCGGGCAGATAGACACTGTAAGAGAAGACCTGGGCGTATCAATGGTGATAAACCCGGAGTTTACGACGGCGGAGGAATTTGCAAGAGTGCTTATTTTCCCGACTGCTGCAAAGGTCGAGGTCTTTGAAAAGGGCAGGATAGAGCTGGTAGAGCATAAGCTCGCCGAGGATTCAACGCTTGACGGGCTTTCGCTCGCCGAGATATATAAAAGGACAAATATCAGATTCCTTATATGCGCTGTGCAGAGGGATTCCAAGATATTCATCCCGACAGGTGATTTTATACTTCGCTCGGGCGACAGGATAAATATAGTCGCATCGCATAAGGACCTGGAAAGATTTTTCAGAATGTGCGGCGCTCTCAAAGACAAGATAAAGACTGTTATGATAGTCGGCGGCGGTAAGATATGCTACTACCTGTCAAAACAGCTTTTAAGCATGGGAATGAGAGTAAAGATAATAGAGCGTGACTATAACAGATGCACAGAGCTTGCAGAGATCCTGCCGAAGGCTACTGTGATACACGGCGACGGTACGGATCAGGAGCTGCTTGAAGAAGAGGGTATCCAGGAAGCAGATTCCTTCGTGGCGATAACGGGCATTGACGAGGAAAACATCATTATGTCGCTGTATGCCAAGATGAACACCAATGCAAAGGTCGTCACAAAGGTAAACAGGGACAGCTACGTCGATCTTGCATCGCAGATAGGGCTTGACACTGTTATATCACCTAAATACATAATAACCAGTAATGTGCTCAGCTATGTAAGATCGCAGGGTCCTGCGATGGATTCAAATATCGAGTCACTGTATCACCTTGTATCAAACAGGGTCGAGGCGATAGAGTTCAAGGTCAGGGAGAATATCCCGGGTGTCGTCGGCATTAAGCTGATGACTATGGAGCTTAAAAAGGATATACTTATCTGTGCTATCGTCAGAAAGCGTGACATCATCATACCGAGCGGTAATGATACGATAGAGATAGGCGACAGCGTGGTCGTCGTATCTAAGGAACACAGGATCTCTGATCTGAAGGATATTCTTGAATAACGGAGGAACGTGATGAACAAGCAGCTCGTTTTTCATTACCTTTCTAAAATACTGCTTTTAGGCTCGCTTCTGTTTTTGCTGCCTATGGTGGTAAGCCTTTACTACCATGAGCAGAAAACGGCAACGATATTCCTGATAGTAGGTGTAGGAACGGCTATTGCAGGTGTTCCGCTGACGGTGATACCGCCTAAGAACAAGCATATGTACGACCGTGAAGCACTTGTGATAGTGGCGCTGATGTGGGTCGTGTACCCGATAGTCGGGGCGCTGCCATTCTGGCTCAGCGGCGAGATACCGCATTTTGTTGACGCTGTATTTGAGAGCGTGTCCGGCTTCACTACGACAGGCTCGACGATACTCACTGATGTTGAGGCGCTTTCCCGTGGTATGCTCTTTTACAGGAGCCTTACCCACTGGGTCGGCGGTATGGGCGTTCTCGTACTGGCGATAGCTATACTGCCGTCGTCAAATGATGCGCTCACTCTTATGAGGGCAGAATGTGCAGGACCGCAGGTCAGCAAGATAGTGCCCAAGGGCAAATGGTCGGCGGCGTATCTTTATATCATTTACACGGTACTGACTATCATCACGGCGGTGCTGCTCATAGCCGGCGGTATGCCGCTGTTTGACAGCGTGTGTCACGCTATGGGTACAGCAGGTACAGGCGGCTTCGGCATCAAAAATGACGGCGTGGCGTTTTATAATTCAAGCTACATAGATGCCGTTATAACAATCATGATGGCGCTGTTCGGCGTGAACTTCTCGCTTTACTACTACATCATAGCCAAAAGGCTCGGCGATGTGTGGAAGAACACCGAGATAAAGGTGTATTTTATAATCATGGCAGTTGCCACCGGGCTTATAATGATAGACATTCGTGGGATATATCATTCATTCTCGGGGTGCCTGAGATATGCCGGCTTCCAGGTGTCGTCTATCATGACATCTACCGGCTTTGCAACGGCTGACTATACTACATGGCCGGGGTTCTCGCAGATGATCCTGGTGATACTGATGTTCATTGGTGCGTGCGGCGGCTCGACCGGCGGCGGCTTCAAGGTCGCAAGAGTGATAATACTCTTTAAAAACTCAATGAGATCGCTCAGAAAGATGCTCAGCCCCAACTCTGTGAACGTCGTAAAGAGCGACTCAAAGACTATGGACGTTCAGGTGGTACACAGTATACAGAATTACCTGTCTATCTATATAGGGCTTCTGATAGTATCGCTTTTGTTCGTGGCGATAGACAATGCGGACTTCTCGACGACCTTCTCGTCGGTCACGACCTGTATAAACAACATAGGTCCGGGTCTTAACAGAGTAGGACCTCTGGGCAACTTCTCGTTTTATTCCGACACTTCAAAGATAACCCTTACTCTTGATATGCTGCTCGGAAGACTTGAATGTCTGCCAATGCTGATACTCTTCTCACCGTCTGCGTGGAGAAGGAATTTCTGATAAAGATATGTTAAGGCAACACCGCCGGGCCACCGGCATTCGCCTTTGTATGCCATCTACTTGCATATTTTCCGTCATATCGCCCAAATTTACCTTGAAATACGACAGTATTCCTGCGGTAAATTTAGGCAATCTGACGAAAAATCTGACTGCGTATCTGGCATACAATGGTCCGGCGGTGTTGCCTTAAAGACTGCTGCATACTGCGGCAGTCTTTTTTGCTATAACCTGAAATCATACCGTTATGCAAAATTGGTATTGTACATTTTCAAAAAACTATTGTATAATATAAAAAACAGTTCCATGGAGGAAACACTATGAAAAAGATGATAACATTGCTTCTTATCACATCAGCACTTCTCACCGCCTGCGGCAGTTCGTCAGACAGCGGCTCAAACTCAAAGCCTGCACAGACTGCAAAACAGGTCGGTGTCACAAAAAGTGCAGATGCATCGTCTGCTGAGCAGACTTCTGACAGCATAGCTGAAAGCTCTCAGGCAGAGCAGACTGAAAGCGGCTCTGACAGCAAGATACTGGTCGCATATTTCACCCCGGCAGAGAACGGTGAGCTTGATGCTGTCACCTCGGCTTCAAAGGTCAATTTCTGGGGCGAGGATATGGGAAACGCCGAAGCAATTGCAAATGTCATAGCAGCCTATACCGGCGGTGATCTTTTCTCTTTACAGACGGTCAAGGACTATCCTGTCGATTATGATGACCTTGTAAATGACGCCAAAGCCGAGCAGGAGGCAGGCACGCTCCCCGAGCTTGCGACAGCTGTGGATATTTCCGGCTATGATACAGTGTTCATGGTATATCCGGTATGGTGGTATACGATGCCGCAGCCTATATACACATTCTTAAATGACTATGACTTCTCAGGGAAGAATATCATACCTGTCACCACCCACGAGGGCAGCGGTATGGCAGATTCTGTTTCCAAGCTGTCTGAGCTTGAACCCGACGCATCGGTCGGTGAGGGATACTCTGTCGCCGGCGGAGATGTTGCCGGCTGTCAGGAGGATATTGAGAGCTGGCTCAAAGACGAAGGATTCTGACAACCCCTATATATTAAAAACAGCAGCGCCGCTTGACCGTGACGCTGCTGTTTTTGTTATTTCTTAGCTGTTTTGAAAGTCAGCACTTCCGACAGATAGCCCAGATACCTTACCTTGCCTATCTTTCTGAATGCTCTTACCTGATAGCTGTATGATGTGTTCTTTTTAAGACCTGTAAGCTCGTAGCTCTTCTTTTTGGATGTATCAACAACCGTTGTCTTGCCCTTTTTGTTTACCTTGTAGATGATGTAGCCGTTTGCACCCTCAGTCTTTGTCCATGAGAGCTTAGCGCTGTTTTTAGTGATCTTTGTAGCCTTGAAGCCTGTGACCTTTGCAAAGCTCGTAGCACAGTTAAGTACCTTTGAATACTCGGAAAGGATCGCCTTCTTGCCGTTCATGTAATATGCCCTTACGACATAGTGTGTATCCGTGCCTGCTTTAAGACCCTTGACCTTGAAGGAGGTATCCTTTGTGTCGCAGAGCTTTTTGTACTTGTTCTTCACCGGGTCGTAGGAGTAAAGCCTGTAACCTGCCGGCTTGTAGCTTGTCACCTTGTTCCAGCCGATAGTCTGTGTCTTGCTCGTGTTGCTTAGCACCTGCACGCCTGTTACCTTGGGTGCAAGCGTTCCTGTTAAGAGCTTTGAGCTTCTCTGTGACCAGATCTTTTTGCCGTTGGCAGTGTAGAAGCTCTTTACAACGAATGTGTAGGGCGTTGTCTTACCAAGACCCTTGACTGTGTATTTTCTGTCAGTAACATCTGCAAGTGCTGTGTACTTGCCGGTCTTTGCATCGTATGAATATACTCTGAAGCCCTCTTCCTTGCCGGACTGGCACTGCTTCCATGTGAGCTTTATCGAAGTCTCGGCAGTCTTTGCTTTAAGCTCGAGCGGCTTTGATGAAGCTGTTATGACCTCGACAGGCTCGCTGTTCTTTGAGAGCACTACCATGTCTTTGGTCTTGTAATAGGACCTTACCATAAGGCTGTATTTCTTCGCACTTCCAAGACCTGTCACTCTTGTGCTCGTTTCAGTGACATCTGCGAGCTTTTTGTACTTGCCGGTCTTTTTGTCAAGCACATATACTCTGTAACCGTTCACCTTGCCTGATGCCGGTGCAGACCAGCTGAGCGCAACACCGTTATAATAGCTCTTTCCGGGTGTTATCTGCTCGATAGCCGGGTTTTTAGTGCCTGTTTTCAAGGTCTTGCTTACATCGGAGAGCTTTGAATAGCCTTCCTTGAATTCTTTGCTGCCATTTTTGTTATAGTATGCTGCAACAGTGAATGAGTATTTCTTGCCCTGTTTGAGATCTGTTATCTTCATTGTCAAGTCGTTTGTGTAGCCTATCGGTGTGTACTGAGTGCCCTCATCAAAGAACACTACATAGCCGCTTGCGTTCTTAACGCCCTTCCAGCTGAGCTGGATGCTCTTTGCATACGGCTTTGCCGAAAGCTCATACGGTACCTGCGACTGGACCTTTACCTGCGCTGATTTAGGACCGAGCGTGACAGTGCCGTCGCTTGATTTTCTGTAAGCTCTTACTATGTATTTAGCAGTCACCGGAGTAGCATCGACCTCATATGAAGTCTTAGGTGCTTTTACCGTTGCTATCTTTGAAGCCTTGCCGTTGTCATCGACCTTATATACTCTGTAACCGGTTATGCCGCTTTGTGCCTTCCAGCTGAGTGTAGCCTTGTTGCCGTAGTTTGTGACATCAAGACCCATTACCTTTGCAGGCTTGCCTAAAACATACATAACGTCAAGATCGACATTTGTGGGTATACCGCTTACATATCCCGTGAATGAATACTGCCATGCTGTGTATTCGCCCTCGTAATCAGTCTGGTTTGTAACGTTTGCTATCCAGATATTGTAATCCTTGCTCTCGATAACAGACATATCGACTTCATTGTACAGCCAGCTTATGTAGGAATAGAACCCCGGGTCATAGCCGCCCTTTCTGATAGTGTCGCAGAAAGTCGTTGCCATAGAAGTCATAAGGCTCTTGGATATATTTGCAGGATCTACACGCCCGTCGCTGCATTCCTGATCCATGTATACGGGAAGATCGAGCTGTGTATTGCCGAGTATTTTTAAAACATACTCAGCCTCTGATTTTGCTTCCGCTTTGGTGAGTGCAGTCGAGTAGTAGTAAACGCCGACCATAAGTCCTGCTTCCTTGGCGTTTTTAAGATTTTCATAGTACCTTACGTCTGTGTTGTGTACACCTGTCGAATGATCTGAATAGCCGAGTCTTATGATGCAGAAATCTATACCGTCCTTCTTTACCTTTTTCCAGTCTACCTCAGTCTGCCAGATAGACACGTCAACTCCGTTAAGTACCTGATACCCGTCAAAACGTGGGTTATGTACCAGTGCCTGTGCATGGATACTGCTTTTACCTGCAAACATGACAAAGCCTATGATAAGGCATATCATCAGCGCTGCGGCAGAAGCCTTTTTGCTGTTTGCTAATAGAATAATGATCACCTTTCCTTGATTTGTAACTTCTTGTTGTCAAACTGTAACAAATCCCATTATACACCATTTCACAAACTTTGTCAAATGAAAGTTATGGTAATGTGAGTAGAAAAAACTTCCTCTTGGGAAAGATATTTATTAAATTTAACGAATTGTTCGCAAAAGGGCTTTATTTTTTATTTTAAATATGGTATAATAACTCTATGTATTGTGAAGAATAATGTTTTGAGTTTTTTAGGAGTATTTTTATGGCTAAGGTTTATTGTCTTGGGATAGACGTAGGTTCTACTACCGTCAAGACCTGTATTCTTGACGGCAGCGAGATCGTATATACAAAATATGAGAGACATTTCTCAAAGGTCGGCGAAACGGTGCTTGCTCAGCTGACTACCATAAAGGAGCAGTACCCCGATGCTGAGTTCAGGATAGCTATGACAGGCTCTGCCGGTCTTGGTATCGCTAACTCTGCCGGCATCACATTCGTGCAGGAGGTCTTTGCGGCATTCACAGCCGTAAACGAAAAATACCCCGGCACAGATGTCGTGGTAGAGCTGGGCGGTGAGGACGCAAAGATAATCTTCCTCACGGGCGGTGTCGAGCAGCGTATGAATGGTTCCTGCGCCGGCGGTACGGGAGCCTTCATCGACCAGATGGCAGGGCTTTTGGGCGTAACTCCCGATATGATGAACGACCTTGCTATGAAGCATGAGAAGATCTACCCGATAGCATCACGCTGCGGCGTTTTCGCAAAATCAGATATACAGCCGCTCCTTAATCAGGGTGCTAAGAAGGAGGACATCTCCGCATCTATCTTCCAGGCAGTCGTTGACCAGACGGTGTCGGGTCTTGCACAGGGAAGAAAGATAGCCGGCAATGTACTTTTCTTAGGCGGTCCGCTCTCGTTCCTCCCTGCACTCAGACAGGCATTTATAGATACTTTGCACCTCGGTGACAAGGCAGTGCTGCCAGAGCTTGCATCGTGCTTTATGGCATACGGCTGCGCTCTGCACGCTGAAAAAATGAGCGCTCCGTCAACACTTGACGAGGCTATGGAGAAGATAGCAGGTGCTAAGGCTCAGGATACGATCGCTACCACAGAGCCGCTTTTCAGATCCACTCAGGAGTATAATGATTTTGTTGCAAGGCATAAGGAATCAGACCTTAAATATGCTGACATAAAGACCTATCAGGGCGACGCTTACTTAGGTATAGACGCAGGCTCCACCACGACAAAGCTCGTGCTGATAACGCCCGACGGTGGGCTTCTTTATCAGCACTACTGCTCCAATAAGGGTCAGCCGCTTGATGTCATCACCGAAAAGCTTAAAGAGATATACTCCCTTGCAAACCCCGGGCTAAAAATAAAAGCCAGTGCTGTTACAGGCTACGGCGAGGAGCTTATCAAGGCAGGACTCGGGATAGATTTCGGTATTGTTGAAACTGTTGCACACTATAAAGCGGCGGCGTTCTTCTGCCCCGATGTTGACTTTATCATAGATATAGGCGGTCAGGATATAAAGTGCTTCAAGATAAAGCAGAAGGCTATCGACAGCATAATGCTCAATGAAGCGTGCTCCTCCGGCTGCGGCTCGTTCATTCAGACCTTTGCAGGCGCTATGGGCTATGAGATAGCGGATTTTGCAAGGCTCGGGCTTTATGCTAAAGCCCCTGTTGAGCTTGGCTCACGCTGTACGGTGTTTATGAACTCCTCAGTAAAGCAGGCTCAGAAGGACGGCGCACCGGTCGAGGATATTTCGGCAGGTCTTTCGTCGTCGATAATAAAAAATGCAATATATAAAGTCATCCGTGCAAAGAGCGTTGACGAGCTGGGTAAGAATATCGTCGTTCAGGGCGGTACTTTCTTAAACGACGCAGTGCTTCGCTCCTTTGAAAAAGAGCTTGGCAGGAATGTTATCCGCCCGGCTATCGCAGGTCTTATGGGCGCATTCGGCTGCGCACTCTTTGCTATGGAAAGAACAAGAGCGGACGAGGGCTTTGAGAGCAAGCTGCTCACAGCGCAGCAGCTTGAAGAGTTCTCCTATAAGTCCACAGCTGTCCAGTGCGGCGGCTGTACAGCGCACTGCTCGCTCACAGTAATAAGATTCAACGACGGGCATAGGTTCACCTCCGGCAACAGATGTGAAAAGGGCGCAGGCATCAAGCTCACCGACAGGACGGAGAATATGATAGAGTATAAGTATAATACTCTGCTTGCACTTGCAGATAAAAAGCCCTCTGTCACAAGAGCAAGGGTCGGTCTGCCGCTGATACTCAGCTTCTATGACCTTCTTCCTTTCTGGCATACGCTGTTTACAGATCTGGGCTTTGAGGTGGTGCTTTCGGAGGAATCCACAAGGGCTACATACTATAAGGGTCAGCAGACTATCCCGTCTGATACTGTGTGCTACCCTGCAAAGATAGCACACGGACATATTGAGAGCCTGCTTGAAAAGGGCGTTGACTTTATCTTCTACCCATGCATGAGCTATAACTTCAACGAGGGCGGCAGCGATAATTACTATAACTGCCCGGTCGTGGCATACTATCCGGAGCTGTTAAAGGCAAATAATGAAAAGCTCAGTGATGATAATTTCATAATGCCGTATCTTGACCTTAACAACAAAAAGCACGTTGCAACAGTTCTCGGCAGAGAGCTTTCACGCTTCGGCATCACAGCTAAGGAGGTGAACTCTCACCTCAACCATGCTCATTCCGAGCAGGTAAGGTTCAGAAGAGCAAACGAGAGAAAGGCGCTCGACATTATCTCGCAGGCAAGGGCAAAGGGTGAAAAGATAATCGTCCTTGCAGGCAGACCTTACCATATCGACCCCGAGATAAACCACGGTATACATAAGCTCATCGCATCACTTGGCTTTGCGGTCGTCACAGAGGACAGCGTGGCAGGACTTGTTGATGTTCCGCCTGTTGACGTGCTCAATCAGTGGACGTACCATTCAAGACTTTACAGGGCTGCGGAATATGTCTGCGAAAATGACGATATGCAGCTCGTTCAGCTGGTGTCCTTCGGCTGCGGCATAGATGCCGTCACTACCGATGAGGTAAGAGCGATACTCGAACAGAAGGGCAAGCTCTATACTCAGCTCAAAATAGATGAGATAACCAACTTAGGTGCTGCAAAGATAAGACTTCGCTCGCTCGCAGCGGCACTTGAAGAAAAGGACGCACAGAAAAAAGGCATAACTGCCTGACAGATAAAAGGAGTGAGAATAATGCCTGATAACTTTTCAGAATCCGGAAGAGTGCAGAGGACGATATTTACCGAGGATATGAAAAAGGATTATACTATCCTTGTGCCGGATATGCTGCCTATGCACTTCAAGCTGATAATAAAGATATATGAAAAATACGGCTACCATATGGAGCTGCTTGAAAACGACTCGCAGAACGTTATAAATCAGGGCTTGCAGAATACCCATAACGATGCGTGCTACCCTGCACTTCTTGTAATAGGGCAGTTTATGGACGCTCTTGACAGCGGCAAGTATGATGTCAACAAGACCGCCCTTATCATGTCACAGACAGGCGGCGGCTGCCGGGCATCCAACTACATACACCTTATAAGAAAGGCGATAGCGAGCAAATATCCGCAGGTGCCTGTCATCTCGCTCAATTTCAGCGGTCTTGAAAAGAACCCTGCGTTCCCTATGACACCGGCGATAGCTTTAAGGCTCATATATGCGGTGCTGTACGGTGATATGCTGATGCTTTTGTATAACCAGTGTAAGCCGTATGAGATAAACCCCGGCATGACAGATGAGCTTGTAGCACGCTGGCAGCACAGGCTCGCAAAGCTCATGGATACGAATGACTACCTTGTCCCCAAGCCTATCTATAAGGCTATGCTGCGTGACTTTGCAGCTATCCCGAGAAGAAAGATCAAAAAGCCGGTCGTAGGTATAGTAGGCGAGATATATGTAAAATACTCACCGCTTGCTAACAACCACTTAAATGAGTTTTTGCTCTCCGAGGGGTGTGAGCCTAATGTGCCGGGGCTTCTTGATTTCGTTTTATACTGTGCATCAGACGCACCTAACGACGCAAGGCTCTACGGCAAAAAGGACAAGAAATCATTTATCTACAATATCGGCTACGATGTGCTTTATAAGTACCAGAAGCAGCAGATAAAGATAATCAAGGAGCATGGCGTTTTCAAGCCGCCGCATGACTTTGAGCATTTAAGAAAATGCGCCGATAAGTACATCAACCAGGGCGTTAAAATGGGCGAGGGGTGGCTGATCACAGCTGAAATGGCTGCACTCGCCGAAACAGGTGCGAAGAATATCATCTGTACACAGCCTTTCGGCTGCCTGCCTAACCATATCGTAGCAAAGGGTATGTCACGAGTGATAAAAGAGGCTTACCCCGATGCGAATATCGTGGCTATCGACTACGACCCGGGCGCTACAAGAGTAAACCAGGAAAACCGCATAAAGCTCATGCTTGCAAATGCTGTGATCGAATAATACGAAAAAAACGGACTGTTAAAGCGCAGTCCGTTTTTTGTCTATACTCTCAGGTGCCTGAGCGCATCAGTATTTTCTGTCGGGATTTTTGGGGAACCAGCCCTTCATAACACGTTTTTCCTGCTCAAAAAGCTCATGTATGCTCCATAGACAGCTTGCAGAGATTATGGCGAAAATACTGCTTATGAAGATCGAATCTATAAAAACAGATATTATAAGAAATACAGCGCCTGCAAGTGCGAATACGCCCCATATCCTTTTGGAAAAACGATACTCTGCCCATATGACTATGGGGTGAAATATACCTATGATAAGAAAGGTGATGATCGCAAGCAGTATGCCTGTGAAGTTCATGTTTTTGCCTCCTCCTTGAAATGTTGTAAGTCTGAACGTTTGATATGTAATAAAGCTGATGCGTAGGCTACCACATTCTGTGATCTATCGGCTGGTCGGAAAGCTCATCGGGCAGGTCATCGGCCTTTTTCGCTCTCGGGTCAAATACAGGGTCATCTACCGGCTGTGCAGTCATTCTGCCGGGGCGGCGTCTGCTTATTATCAGAAGTATTATCCCGACAACGCCGAATATAGCCACACCTACGACTATCTTGTAGCGGAAGGGCGTCGTCATTATGTTGTCAGCGGCATCAGCGAAAGCCTTTTGCAGCGATTCGTCATCGTTTATTTTTTCTATCTGATCCTTGTACCTTACCTCTGATGGGTCTTTGAAAAGATCCTTTGTAAAGGTCTCCTTTATTATCGTCAGCGCCTCGGTGTCGAGCGTGTCCCTTGTGTCAGTGCCTGAGTGAACACCTATGTAGTAGCTGCCGCTTCTTTTGATGACCATTATCATCAGGTGCTTCTCGTCGTCGAATACCTCCTCGTAGGCGTCTTTGGCGTATTCGTCCATGTCCTCCTTGAAAAAGATCATACCCTTATCTTTAAATTCAGTAAAATACAGCACCGGGTAGATCCCTGTCTTGTCATAGAACTGCTGCATAGCACCTGTGACGGTGTATTCGTTTTGCAGTAAGCCTTTATCGCTGTATATCAGCTTTTGAGGCTTTTCAGAGGTGCCGGAGTAGGCTTCTCTGTGTCTGGTGGACTGAGTGACCGACGGCGGTGAGGTAAAATGAACTATCGTAAATATCACAAATGCCAGTATGATCCCGCCCATTATCAGCACATACATAAGCGACTGCGACGGAGACATCATTCTGACGCCGAAACGTGAATACCGTGAGTAACGTGGCATCATGTTAAGATCCCTCGTCAGGATACTTTTATTCTTTTCGTCAAGAGATCCCATTGCCATGCCCCCCCTTTTTTTAAGGCAACACCGCACGACCCGCGGCTAACGCCTCTGCACATCATCTGCTTGCCAGCTTTCCGTCATATTACCCAAATTCTCCTTGACTTGCGTCAGCAAGCCTGCGTCGTATTTAGGCAATCTGACGAAAATCTGGACGGCGCATCTGATGCACAGTGGTCGTGCGGTGTTGCCTTAAAAGATTATATCATATGTATGCAGATTTTTCAAGTGCATACTGCGTTACAAAGCGCTTGTTAATATTACATTCATAAATCAATGTTATTAAATTGGCAGCAGGGAACTGTTTTTACGCAGGGTAATAAAATGAGTAAAAAACAAATACTTATGTGTATAGTGATAGCTATGCTGCTAAACGGCGCAAATGTTGAAACGCTCATTATAGCAGAATAAATGTGTGAGCAAAGAATACCGGTATTTTGCTCTGTTTTTTGTAAACAAAATGCGAATAATATTGATTTATTTATAAAAGTATGATAAAATAAGAAAGTTAAGGCTGTGCCTTGACAGCGGTATAAAACAGATCATGGGAAACAGCACAAAGGTCTTGCTTCCCAGTTTGAAAAAGGGCGGTGTTTATTTGGGGTTCAATGAGGTGCTTGCGAAGATAGATGATATTATATGGGGCGTACCTATGATAGTGTTTATCATGGGGTGCGGGATCATACTTACGATCAGGCTCGGCGGCGTGCAGATAAGAAGGCTCGGGCTTGCACTTAAATACATGGTAAAGAACGAAGAGGGCGGCGACGGTGATATTTCGAGCTTCGGGGCTTTGTGTACTGCACTTTCTGCTACGATAGGCACAGGTAATATCGTGGGTGTTGCGACAGCTATCGCTGTGGGCGGTCCGGGTGCGCTCTTCTGGATGGAGGTCGCAGCTTTACTCGGAATGGCTACAAAGTACACAGAGGGCTTTCTTGCAATAAAATACAGAGTCAACTCATCAGATGGGCATAAGCTCGGCGGTCCGTTCTACTATATAGAAAACGGCATGGGCAAAAAATTCAAGCCGCTGGCTAAGATATTTGCGCTTTTCGGGCTGCTCGTAGGTCTGTTCGGAATAGGAACTTTTACTCAGATAAACGGCATAAGCTCGGCTGTGAATAATTTCTTTGACGGCGACAACAGCACTAAGATAGAGCTGTTCGGCAACAGCTATTCACTGGTAACAGTCATCACAGGCTGTCTTGTGACTATTTTTGCAGCGCTCGTCATACTGGGCGGCATAAAGAGCATTTCCAATGTTTCACAGGTAGTCGTGCCTTTTATGGCGATCCTTTATATACTTGCAACACTCACTCTTATAGTAACGAATATCGACAAGGTGCCCGGCGCTGCCGCTGAGGTCGTGAGCGGTGCATTCGGGTTCAGACCGATAGGCGGCGCTACAATGGGTGGTGCAATTATGCTCGCTATGCAAAAGGGCGTTGCGAGGGGCATCTTTTCAAACGAAGCAGGGCTTGGCTCTGCACCTATCGCCGCCGCTGCCGCAAAGACGAGCGACACGGTAAGGCAGGGGCTTGTCACGATGACAGGAACGTTTATCGACACTATATGCCTTTGCACGATGACAGGATTGTCTATCGTTATCTCAGGTGCGTGGAAGGATACCTCCCTTGAAGGCGTTGAGATAACTTCTGCGGCTTTCAGAAAAGGTCTGCCTTTGCCGGAGGTGGCGTCAGAAGCTATAATAATGGTATGCCTTGTGTTCTTTGCGTTTACAACGATACTCGGCTGGAGCTATTATTCGGAGAGATGTCTTGCATACCTGCTGGGCAAGTATTTCTCAACTGCTGCGACTAAGATATTCGATGTGGTATATATCGCAGCTGTATTTATAGGACCGTATCTGACAGTACAGGCTGTATGGACTATCGCAGATGTTTTAAACGGTCTTATGGCACTGCCAAACGTCATAGCGCTGATAGCACTGTCCGGCATAACGGCTAAGGAAACAAGAGCCTACAAAAAACATACCCAGACTTTGGAGGATATGACTCAGAGCGGATGATCTCCGCTCTTTTTTCTTTATCTGCTCTTTTCTTTAAATGTCATTGACGAAAAGCTGAATTTGTGGTATAATAACTGTGTATACATTCTGTATGAGGAGGTAGATCACTTGACATTCAGTTCGGTGATATTCCTGTTTATTTTTCTTCCTTTGACTTTTGCGCTTTACTGCGTAAGTACAAAGGTGCTTATAAGAAATATTCTGCTCGTGGCGGCAAGCCTTATCTTCTACGCATTCGGTGAGCCGGTGGCAGTGCTTATCATGATAGCGTCGGTGCTGATAAACTATTTTTTAGGCGTCGTCATATCAAAGGGCAGGCACGATAAAATGGCACTTGCGGCAGCTTGTGTCCTGAATTTAGGACTGTTGCTGGCGTTTAAGTATACAGGCTTCTTTGCGCAGTGTATAAATGATGTGCTGCCTGTAAATATCCCTGTGCCGCAGATAAAGCTGCCGATAGGCATATCGTTTTTTACGTTCCAGGGGCTTAGCTATGTCATAGACGTATACCGTGATAAGCAGTCGGTGCAGAAAGATCTCTTGTCGGTAATGCTTTACATATCGTTTTTCCCGCAGCTCATAGCCGGACCTATCGTCAAGTACCACGACATCGAGGCTCAGCTCAACAACCGTGTGGTAACAGCTGACCGTGTGTCAAAGGGCATAAACCGCTTTATCACGGGTCTTGGCAAAAAGGTGCTTATCGCAAATCAGATGGGGCTTGTGGCGGACACTGTGTTCTCGCTCGATACTGACAGTCTGGGCGCTGCGGCGGCGTGGACAGGCGCTGTATGTTACAGCTTGCAGATATTCTTTGATTTCTCGGGATACAGTGATATGGCGATAGGGCTTGGGTGTATGTTCGGGTTTGACTTTAAGGAGAACTTCAACTACCCGTTCTCAGCCGGCAGTATGCAGGATTTCTGGAGAAGGTGGCATATATCGCTCTCTACCTGGTTCAAGGAGTATGTGTATATCCCCCTGGGCGGCAACCGTAAGGGCAAGATACGCACGGACA
Organism: Ruminococcus sp.; assembly: GCA_017470535.1. Classification (GTDB taxonomy): domain Bacteria; phylum Bacillota; class Clostridia; order Oscillospirales; family Ruminococcaceae; genus NK3A76. The sequence continues at coordinate 29,229 of JAFUYP010000057.1, forward strand.
TAAACAAGATAATAGTTTTCTTCCTTACAGGCTTCTGGCACGGGGCGAATTTCACGTTCATACTGTGGGGGCTTATGCACGGCGGCTGTCTGCTGCTTGAAAATCATGGCATCATCCCCTCAAAGAGCAAAAAGCTAAGACCGCTCCTGCATATCTATACACTTCTTGTGGTAGTCGTTACATTCGTTATTTTCAGAGCGGACAGCGTGTCGCAGGGATTTGGCGTGATAGCGGCGATGTTCGGCGCACATACGCCTGATGCGGCGGCGACTGCAACAGTGCTTTCGATGCTAAACGGTCTTGTGATAGTGTCGTTTGTTTTCGGCGTGATACTATCGACACCGATAGTGCCGTTTATAAGAGAGAAGATAAAGGGCAGGAGCTTCTACCCGGCGGCTGAGTATGCAGGGTATACCGCAACGCTTTTTATCTTTGCACTTTGTGTTTTGTCACTTGTGTCGTCAAGCTACAATCCGTTTATATATTTCAGGTTCTAAAGGGGGGCAGGTGTAGATGAATAAAGCATTCAGGATAGTTTACAGCGCTTTGTTTTTTACCGCCCTTGCAGCACCGCTTTGTCTGATGCCGTTTATAAAGCCTGATACGGACATTGAAAAGCGTGAGCTTGCCAAAGCTCCGTCACTTATCGAGGACGGAAGTATAAATACGCAGTTTTCCGAGCAGGCGGAGGCGTGGTATAATGACAGACTGCCGTTAAGGTCAAAGCTGCTCGAGGGTGCGAGCTTTATAAAAGGCGAGGTGTTCGGCGCTCAGTCAGGCAATGTCATTCCCGGCAAGGACGGCTGGCTTTTTTACGAAAGCACTGTCGCAGACCATATGGACACCAATGCGCTGAGTGAGCGGCAGATAAGCAGCATCGCCGTGTCGATAGGTCTTGTCGAGGAAAAGGCAAAGGCTATGGGCGGCAGGTTCTTGTTTGTGCCTATGCCGAATAAATCGGCAGTCTATCCCGAATATATGCCCGTGTGGTACACTCATGCAGATGAGAACAACTATACACGCCTTGCAGATAAACTGAAAAGCATGGGTGTGAGCTTCCTTGATATGAAAGAGGTGCTGACCTCTAATAAGGACATGGGGCTTTACCATAAGAGGGATACTCACTGGAATTACTTAGGTGCGCTTGTCGGCTATAACGCTATGATGGACGCACTCGGCAAGGAGCATAAGACTTATGACAGCGCTTCTTACACTATAACAAATGACTGGGTAGGCGATCTTGAAAAGCTGTTGTACCCGTCAGACCCGGGGTATGATGAGCAGTACAGGTTCGATATTGAGTATGATGATTTCAACTTCCTTATGCCGCCGACGGCTAAGGATACAAAAAAGTCGCTTGAAGTATTCATGAGCGACCTTGAACAGAATGACATAAGGATAAAGACCCAAAAGACCGCAAAGACCGGTCAGGGGGATCTGTATATGATAAGGGATTCGTTCGGGCGTGCGCTTTTGCCGTTTATGATAGACAATTACGACACAGCGATGTTTGAGCGCAGGACTACCCCAAATATGAGCCTTATGCCGCAGGGTGGTGATCTGATATTCGAGATAGTCGAGAGAAATCTCGGCAGCCTGCTTTACAGCGTTCCTGTAATGGCAGCACCGCTCCGGGAGGTGACTGATTTTACCGGTGACTACGCCGCAGACGGCAACGCCGCATTCTCGGCTGACGAGCAAAACGGTGTAAGGGTTTTCGGAACTGTTGATGATAACTTTTTGAGTGACGATACAAGGGTCTATGTAAGGCTTGACGGGGAGCAGAGCTTTACGTTCGAGGCGTTCCCGTTAGTTGACAAGGACAGTCTCAAAAGCGAAGGTGTCGAGGACGCTGAAAACGGATTTTCAGCACTCATAGAAAAAGGCTCAGTCCCCGACGGTGAATACAGTGTAAGTATAATAAGCAATAAAATGAAAAGCGTAGAGCTTGCAAAAATAAAAATAGAAGGAGCTAATGAATGATGAACAAAGCAAAGATCTTGGCAGGTGTTTTGGCGGTGTCTGCTGTTATGGGAATGACTGCGTGCGGTGATGATGCGTCAAGCAGCTCAAAGTCAGGCACAGTATCGCTCATGACGACTACGACAACGGCGGCGGAAAGCTCTTCCGAGGAGACCACTACCACAACAACTGCAAAAGAGACGACCACGACGACGGAGGAAACTACTACCACAGCTGAACAGACCACTACCACAGCAGAAGAGACCACCACTGCCGCCAAAGAGACAGAAAAGGAGACCACCACCACCGAGGAGAAAAAGGAAGAGAGTTTTGCTGACAAGCTGACTATGCTTTACGGTGATACGCCCGTATATGTAGGCGAGTCGCAGGCAGATGTAGAAAGCTCGCTCGGTGCGCCCACCGACAAGACGCAGTCAGCTCACTGCATAGGTGAGGGCATGGACGATATTTACTGGTATAACGGGCTAAATGTCAACATCTTTGACGGTAAGGTTACATCTTTGGAGCTTATGGATAACGGCTTTATAGGTAAGTATGAGATAAATACGTCAAGCGGCGTAAATCTAAGCTGCACCGCCGCAGACATCAAGGAAAAGCTCGGCGAACCTGTATTGGAGGACGACACAGGGCTTTATTTCTCAAAGGACGGGATGTATGCTTACGCTATGGCTGATGACAGCGGGTGTACATATCTTATCATCACAGATGTGAAAGAAGCTATCCCGGGAATGCCATAAGCGCCACTTTGAAAGCTTTAAGGCAACACCGCACGACCACCGGCTCACGCCTTTGTGTGCCATCTGCTTGCCGGATTTCCGTCATAATACCCAATTTTACCTTGTCTTACGCCAGTAAAACTGCGGCAAAAATGGGCATTCTGACGAAAATCCGGAC
>JAFUYP010000058.1 GCA_017470535.1 Ruminococcus sp.
CTCCTTGTATTTTACTTTAGTAATGCGGTCGCCAAACCTTTTACTATTGTACCATACTTGGAGGTTATTTTAAAGCGTTTGCTAAAGCTTTTTAATACCCCCAGTAGAACTGGGGGTTGTTTTACGCTAAAGCGCCAAAACTTATCCCGAAGACAGCTTTTAATGCTGCCTTCGGGATCTTGTTATTTAACTATCAGACCATTATCGTTCGCATCTACGTGCAGAGTTTTGTCATCACCTATGTCTGCGGCTATTATCTTTCTTGCAATAAGCGTTTCCACCTTGCCCTGAATGTATCTCTTTAGCGGTCTTGCACCAAATGCCGGGTCAAAGCCGTGGTCGATGATGTATTCCTTGGCTTTGTCAGTCACCTCTAATTTCAGCTGCTTGTCTGAAAGCCTGCCTCTCAGGTCTTTGAGCATAAGATCAACTATCATCGTGATGTTTTCCTTGATAAGCGGCTTGTAGTAAACTATCTCATCGAGCCTGTTCAAAAACTCGGGTCTGAAATGCTGCCTTAATAAACTGTCCACCTGTGCCTTTGCGTCATCGCTTATCTCACCGTTTTCGTTTATGCCCTCTAAGATGTACGGCGAGCCTAAGTTAGATGTCATGATGATGACAGCGTTTTTAAAGTCCACTGTTCTTCCCTGTGAGTCGGTGATACGCCCGTCATCAAGCACCTGTAATAGTATATTGAAAACATCGGGGTGCGCCTTTTCTACCTCATCGAGCAGTATCACACTGTAAGGCTTTCTTCTCACCGCCTCGGTAAGCTGGCCGCCCTCCTCGTAGCCTACATATCCGGGAGGCGCTCCTATGAGCCTGCTGACCGAGAACTTCTCCATGTATTCCGACATATCTATCCTTACCATGTTTTTCTCATCGTCAAACAGCGCTTCTGCCAGTGCTTTGGCAAGCTCTGTCTTTCCGACACCCGTAGGTCCTAAGAACATAAACGACCCTATCGGCTTGTTAGGATTTGCTATCCCTGCACGGGATCTGAGTATCGCTTCACTTACTTTAGTTACAGCCTCGTCCTGCCCGATAACACGCTGATGCAGTATGCTTTCAAGCCCTAACAGCTTTTCACGCTCGCCCTCCATAAGCTTTGAAACAGGTATACCCGTCCAGCGTGAAACTATCCTGCTTATCTCCTCCTCAGTCACCTTGTCGTGTAAAAGCGTATCGTCCGTTTTGTTCTCGGCCTGCGCTTCAAGCTCTTCAAGCTGCGCTTTGAGCGACGGCAGCCTGCCGTATTTAAGCTCTGCCGCCTTGTCAAGATCATAGCTTCTCTCGGCAAGCTCTATCTGCGAGTTCACATCTTCTATCTCTTCTCTTATCTTCTGTAATCTCCCGATAGAGTTTTTCTCGTTGTCCCACTTTGCCTTCATGCTGTTGAAGCTCTCACGCATGGCTGCAAGCTCTTTTTGTATCTGCTCTAAATGCTCTTTGGAGATGCTGTCCGTTTCCTTTTTGAGAGCAGCCTCCTCTATCTCGTGCTGCATTATCTTCCTTGAAATATCATCAAGCTCCGACGGCATTGAATCCATTTCCGTCTTTATCAGCGCACACGCTTCATCGACCAGATCTATCGCCTTGTCAGGCAGGAACCTGTCAGTGATGTACCTGTTAGAAAGCGTCGCCGCTGCGATAAGTGCAGAGTCGTGTATCTTTACCCCGTGGAAAACCTCGTACCTCTCTTTAAGCCCTCTCAGTATCGAGATAGTGTCCTCAACAGTCGGCTCACCTACCATTACAGGCTGGAAACGCCTCTCGAGCGCTGCGTCCTTTTCGATGTACTCTCTGTATTCATCGAGTGTCGTCGCACCGATGCAGTGCAGCTCGCCCCTTGCAAGCATAGGCTTCAATAGATTTCCGGCGTCCATAGCGCCGTCAGTCTTGCCTGCGCCGACGATAGTGTGCAGCTCGTCGATAAACAGTATTATCCTGCCGTCACTCTTCTTGACCTCCTGTAATACCGCTTTGAGCCGCTCCTCAAATTCGCCCCTGTACTTTGCACCTGCTATGAGCGACCCCATATCAAGCGAGAACAGCGTCCTGTCTTTAAGATTCTGCGGCACATCACCCTTGACTATACGCATAGCAAGCCCCTCTGCGATAGCCGTCTTTCCGACACCCGGTTCACCTATAAGCACCGGGTTGTTCTTGGTCTTTCTTGAAAGTATCCTTATAGCATTTCTTATCTCGCTCTCACGCCCTATCACCGGGTCGAGCTTGTTCTTTCTTGCAAGCTCGGTCAGATCCTGCCCGTACTTTTTAAGCACATCATAGGTGTCCTCCGGTGTCTGGGAGGTCACTCTCGAATTTCCCCTGACCGACTGTAAAGCCTTTAAAAAATCCGCCTTCTTTATCCCGAACGCCGTCAGGAATTTCTTTATCTCACTGTCAGCTTCGTTTATAAGTCCCAGAAACAGATGCTCCACCGAAACGTATTCGTCCTTCATCTGCTCTGCGGTCTTTTCCGCACTGCTTATCGCCTTGTCGCAGTCAGCGTCAACATAAACGCTGTCCGCCGGGCGTGACCCGCCGTATACCTTCGGCAGTTTTGAAAGCTCCGTGTACAGATACTGCTTGGCACTTACAGGGTCTGTACCCATTTTTTCAAGCAGCTGAGCTATAAGCCCGCTCTCATCGCCGATAAGTGCAGTCATCAGATGCAGCTGCCCTATCGCATTGTTCTGATACTCAGTCACAAACCCCTGTGCTGCCTGGATCGCTTCCATTGATCTCTGTGTCAATTTGTTAGCATTCATACCTCTCATCCTTTCTTTATATCTTATCTATATTTTTATCTATCCTCGCAAGATATGCCGCTTCAACTCCGGCGGCTGCCGTTTTCAGATCCCCTGCATTTGCAAAGAACTGTTTTAGCGCCGTATCAAAAGCATAGATATACTCGCTGATCACCTCGCCTAACTGCTCAGGCTTTATATCAGTACCTTTTTGCAGATATATCGGTCTTATCAGCTTGTCGCTCTCAGCCTTGTATACTATGCCCCTCGGATTGTACTGCCCCTCCACGCCTATCCACAGCCTGTAAAACTGCCCGAGCAGCTCCATAAACGCACTGCTCCTTGTCCGGAAGGATATTTTAAGATTTCCTATCTTCTCCCCGTCAGGCACTCTCAGCAGCTCCAGCGCATACCTGACAGTCGGCTTGTACTTGTAGGCTATCGAGCTTCGCAGCGCTATTGCCGAGCTTGCACTGCTGTTGTCGTGAATGAATCTCTCGTCCATAAGACTGAAAATGCTGTCAAATATATCCCTCATTCGCTTTTCAGGTGTCGTTACCTGTAACCTCTCCGCCAGTATCTGATCTATAAGCCCCGACCTGTTAGTCCCAAGCCTTAGTGCAAGCATATCCACTGCTTCCACCACATCATCACTAAGAACTATGCTGTAAACACTTTTGCTCATTTGTTTCATCTCCAACCGTGTTCCTTACTTTATATATAGTATAACACACGTTTTATAATTTGTCAAGGGTTTTATATAAATTTCTTTACACGTTTTCCAATATACAGAAAAACCCCTGCATATGCGTGATGCTTATAAACATGCTTATGTATTTTATCGGGGGAAACCTTTCTGAAGAAAGGTTATCCCCCGAACCCCTTTCCAAAGACTTCTAATTTATTTTTTCATAAAGGGCATATATGCCCTTTATGAAAAAATGGGTCAAAAGTTTTAGGAAGGGGGTC